>JBGTNZ010000191.1:0-9039 GCA_041742805.1 Aestuariivirga sp. | reverse complement strand
CATGGCCTTTCACCGCATGCATCTGGCGCTTCAACGATTGCACGTCGGCGATGGCCGCGAAATCGAGATACTTGCGCCAGACATAAGGCCTCAAGCGTTCAAGAAACTCCGCGCCAAGCGCCTTGTCGCCGGCGGTGGGCCTTGCCTTGATCCTGGCGGCGCGCTCCCAGTTCTGCCCCATGCTCTCGTAATAAATGGCGGCCGCCTCAATGGAGATCGCAACCTGCGTGGCGCGAGGGTCCGGCCTCAGCCTGAGATCGACGCGAAATACATAGCCATCCTCCGTCACATCCTGCAACAGGGCGACGAGGCGCTTGGTCAGCCGCACAAAAAAAATCGCGGGCTCAACCCCCTCCGCCAAACAATTTTTTTCCGCGTCATAGAGAACGATAAGATCGATATCGCTCGAGTAGTTAAGCTCAAAGGCGCCATGCTTGCCCATGGCCAGAACCGCATAGCCGCTGTTTTCAGTTGCGCCCAAGAGCCAGTTGACCGCCGCCGCGAGACAGGCATCGGCAAAGCGGGTCAACGCCCCGGTCACCTGCTCCAAAGTCCACACTTGACCAACATCGGCTACAGCGATGAGGAGCGCAGCCCGCGCTTTCGCCTGTCGCAACGCCTGCATGAAGGCCACCTGGTCTTTGATACCCGGCGCTTGCCGCACGCTTTCCAGCAGTTGCGCGAATAGCGGGGCGGGTTCCGCCGAAAAAATCTGCGACGCATAGGCTCCATCGTTCAGCATCAGTTGCCGAAGGAATGGCGATGCCCCCACGATCGCATCCGCCAGCCGTTTTTGCTTCGCATCAGCGAGCGTGAAACCCGCCCCCTGCCAAAAATTCCGCACCGCCGCCTCATCAAGCGGCGGCGGCAGATTGGTCATGGCGTGCAACCCCGTCATACAATTCTCCATGGCAGGGCTTGACCCTGCCATCCAGCCCCTCAGAAAGACTCGTACAAGTCTTCCCATTCCGGATTGGTTTTCTCGATCAGCTCGAGTTTCCATTTCCGCGGCCAACGCTTCAGCGATGTCTCGCGCTGAATGGCATCCACCACCATGTCATAGGTTTCATACCAAACGAGCTGCTTCAAACCGTACTTTTTGGTGAATGCCGAACCTAGCCCTTCACGGTGGGCAAAGATGCGGGCCGATAGATTTGTGGTCACGCCAATGTACAGCGTACCGTTGCGTTTGCTGGCGAGAATGTAGACATGGCCCCGCGGCATGGGAGCAGGGTGGAGAGGCTGGATGGCAGGGTCAAGCCCTGCCATGGAGAGATTTGGTTATTGGCCTTTCCCATGCACCGGTAGAATCAGCTTGGCGAGCAGGCCCGGGTGATTCTCCTCCAGCACAAGCTGGCCGCCGTGGAGCTTCATCACTCCCGCCACCAGGCTAAGGCCCAGGCCGTTGCCGGGGCGGGAGCGGCTTTGGTCGAGCCTGACGAAGCGCTCGACAACGCGGCCCCGGTCGGCTTCGGCGATGCCATCGCCATGGTCGGCGACCGAAATCACGACCTTGCCATCCAGCACTGCGCCAGACACGGCGATCTCTGGCGCATCGCCTTTCTTCGCGCCATATTTGAGCGCGTTGTCGATCAGATTGCTGATGGCCTGGGCAAGAAGCTGGCGGTCGGCCAGCACCGGGAGTTCCTCTGCGGCATCGATTTGCAAGCGGCCGCCCTGCTCTTCCGCCATGGGTTCATAGAGTTCGGCCACATCCGCCAGGATGGTCCGGGCATCGACAGCCTCCAGCGCCGAGCGTGATTGGCCCGCTTCGGCACGGGCAATCGAGAGCAGCGCGTTGAAGGTTTGCAGCAGGCGGTCGGATTCCTCCACCGTCTTTTCCAAGGCCGCGCGATATTCCGCCTTCAGTCCCGAGCGCAGCGCGCCCTCGACACGGGCCTTGACGCGAGTGAGCGGCGTCTTGAGATCGTGCGCCACATTGCTGGACACTTCCTGCAAGCCCGCCATCAGGCGGCCGATCTGCTCCAGCATTTCATTGAGCGCCAGCGCCAGGCGGTCAAGCTCGTCGCCGGTTCCCGAAACCGGCATGCGCCCCGCCATATTGCCGCCCATGATGGAGCGGCTGGCCGCGGTAATGGCATCGACGCGGCGCAGGAAATTGCGGCTCATCAGCAAGCCGCCGCCGAGCCCCAGCACAAGCGCGATGGCAAGGGTCCAAAAGAGGGTTTGGCGGATGATCCCCGCGAACTGCCGCAAGGCTTCCACATCTCTCCCCACCACGAGTTCATAACCGCCGCTCAGGCTGGCGTGATACGCTCGCGCCATATGCTGTTCGGGTGTGTCGCCCCGGCGCACGGCAATGGGAAATTCGATCCAGTTCTCGTCCGTGGCCGCTGCTTGCGCGGGAAAGATATCGAGATTGCCGGCGATGCGGCGGTTGCCCGGAGCCGTTAAAAGATAGATCGAGCCGGTCTCCTCCTTGCTGCGGCGCCGGACCGTATCGAGAATGCCCGGGAGTCCCCTCAGTCGATAAAAATCGGCAAGGCCTTGCACCTCGGCGCGAATGGTCTCGTCAGTCTGGCGCTCCAGCAGCACCGCCGTATTCCAATAGACGTAGCCCAGGAGCGCTGCCACCGAGAGCGCGAATAAAACCAGATAGAGGGCTGCAAGGCGGAATGTCGAGGTTTGCAGGAGCTTGAAATTAGCTCGCCTTGTACTTTGGTTCACGCCCTACACTCCATCCGTCATCCCGGCGAAAGCCGGGATCCATAACAGACAAGCTACGGAACCGGGCAAATCTTCACATTGTAAAATGGATCCCGGCTTTCGCCGGGATGACGGGATTGAGAAAGGCTGACGAATTAGAATCCAAGCGTCGCTCTAGCTCGCACGTATCATGTATCCAGCACCGCGCACCGTTTGCAGGATCGGTTCGTCAAAACCCTTGTCGATCTTGGAGCGCAATCGCGACATATGCACATCGATCACATTGGTCTGCGGATCGAAGTGATAGTCCCAGACATTTTCCAGCAACATGGTGCGGGTGACGACGTGACCGGCATTGCGCACCAGATATTCCAGCAGTTTGAATTCGCGCGGCTGCAACAGGATAGGCCGCCCCATGCGGGTCACGTTGCGGGTCAGGAGATCGATTTCGAGATCGGCGGCGCGGAGCTTGGTGGCCAGCGGCTGGTCGGCTTTGCGGCGGCCCAGGCCTTCGACGCGCGCCAGCAGTTCGGAAAATGAATAGGGCTTGCCGAGGTAATCGTCGCCACCGGCGCGGAGGCCCTTGACCCGCTCATCGACATCGGCAAGAGCGCTCAAGATCAGCACCGGGGTCTTGACGCCCGCTTCCCTGATGTTGCGGATGATGTCGAGGCCATCGAGCTTCGGCAGCATGCGGTCGACAATCAGCACATCGTGGCCGCCTTCCAGTGCCAGGCCTAACCCTTTTTCGCCATCGGCGGCGTGATTGGCCACATGGCCGCTTTCCGCCAGCCCCTTGATGAGCCAGGCGGCGGCCTCGCGGTCGTCTTCGATAACCAAGATGCGCATGTGCTGGCCAACGGGCTCCAATTCAACCGGGTTTACGTGAGTGTACGCATTAGGTTGCATGTCCGGAACCTCATGAACAGATGCTTAAATTCCCGTCACCCCGGCGAAAGCCGGGGTCCATGGCAGACATGGATTCCGGCTTGCGCTGGAATGACGGGAATACTTAAAACCTAGCCCTTGCTGACAGGCAGCGTCAGGAAGCGCTGGGTGTCGCCGGAGCGGACCAGCATCATCACGCGCTTCTTGCCTGCGGACTTCAGGGCGCTGCGGAGGTCGGCCGGGCCTTGAACTTCCTCGCCCGCGACTTCCAGGATCACATCGCCCTGCTTCAGGCCGTGCTCGGCGGCGATACTGTTGGGCTCAACGCCCGTCACCTTGACGCCAGCACCATCCTCGGCGGGGGCAACCTGAATACCGAGACCTGTGAGGCTGCTGTTGCCGGAGTCCCCTCCAGCTCTCGCCATCCTCTGGCTTTCCGGCATGGTGCCGATCGTCACCTTGACTTCCATGGTCTTGCCGTCGCGGACGATCATCACAGGAACCGAAGTTTCCGGCTTGATCCGGGCCACGCGCTTGGCGAGATCGCGGGCATCGGCGATGTCCTTGCCGTCGACCTTGAGGATCGTGTCGCCGGTTTTGAACCCTGCTTTAAGCGCCGGGGAATCCTCCGTCACATCGGCGACAATGGCGCCCTTGCTGGTGGCAAGGCCAAGGCTTTCCTGGATTTCCGCCGTCACCGGCTGGATCTGCACGCCCAGCCAGCCCCGCGTCACGGAACCGCCGCCCTTCAAGCTGTCGATCACGCTCTGCGCGGTCGAAGCCGGGATGGCAAACCCAATGCCCACCGAGCCGCCCGAGGGTGAGAAGATCGCGGTGTTGATGCCGATCACTTCACCTTCGAGGTTGAAGGCGGGGCCACCAGAGTTGCCGCGGTTGATCGAAGCGTCGATTTGCAGGAAGTCATCATAGGGGCCGGAGCCAATGTCGCGGCCCCTGGCCGAGATAACGCCCGTCGTCACCGATCCGCCAAGGCCGAACGGATTGCCCACGGCCATCACCCAGTCGCCGACGCGCGGCTCCTTCTCGGAGAATTCTACGAACTTGAAGGCCTTGTCGGCCTTGATCTTGATTAAGGCGAGATCGGTCATGGGATCGGTGCCAACCACGGTCGCGGTATAGTCCGTGCCGTCCTCGAACTTCACATTCACTTCCTCAGAGCCCTGCACCACGTGGTTGTTGGTGACGGCGTAACCATCGGCGGTGATGATGAAGCCCGAACCCTGGGACATGCCGTCACGGCGCTGCGGCCCCTGGAAAGGCTGGGGCTGGCCCTGGTTAGGCTGGCCCTGGCGGAACTGCGGAAATTGCTTGAGGAATTCTTCGGGAAGGCCCGGAAAACCCTGCCCGGCTTGGGGCATCTCGGCGGTGCTTGCCACATTGGCATATTTCACCTGAACGCTCACCACCGCCGGCATCACCCGGTCGACCAGGTCGGCGACGCCCCGCGAAGGATCGATCGCAGCGGCCGTCTCGGCCTGAACCGAAGCCACGGGAGACATGAATGATGCGGTGGTCAAGGTGGTCGCCATCAAGAGGCCCGCGGCGAGCAGGCTCAAGGTGGTGGAGCTCGATTTCGTGAGTTTCGGCATTGGTCATTACCTTCAGCTGAGTGAATCGGATGAGCGATATATGGACGCCCGCGCCTTACATGCACCTTGCGGAAACATGAAAGTTTCGTAACGTGTCACTTGTTTAACTTGCTCAGTTCGGTTTTCTCAGCCTCGCTCAGAGGCAGTTCGGGCGCGGCTGATGGTGTCCGTCTGCGCCACAGCGCGATAATACCCCCCAACAACACCACGAATGGCGCCACCCACAGCAGCAGCGTGCGGGCATCGAAGCGGGGCTTCAGCAGCACGAAATCGCCATAACGGCCCGTCACGTAGCCGACGATTTCCGCATCCGTCTCACCCTTCACCAGATGCTCGCGTATCAGCTGGCGTAGATCCCTCGCAAGCGGCGCATCGGAATCATCGATCGATTGATTCTGGCAGACGAGGCAGCGAAACTCCGCCGACAATTCCCGCGCCCGGGCTTCCAGCGCGGGGTCCTTCAAGATCTCGTCCGGCTCGACCGCGAAGGCGGGCAATGAAAGCGCCAACCCCAAAACAATCATTCCTAAGGTTTTCGCCATCCTGGCAACCTTCATTCCGCCGCCACCGCCTCCGCTCTCGCGGCCCGCTTCGGCGCGCCGATGCGGTAGCGGCGATCAGCCAGCGAGAAGGCGCCGCCTGCGAACATCAGGGCAGCTCCCAGCCAGATGAAGCTGACCAGCGGGTTGAAATACATTCGCATGGCGCGCGCGCCTTCGCTGTTGGCATCGCCCATCACCACATAAAGATCGCCGGCAATCGTCTGATGCAACCCGACCTCGGTCGTCGGTGTGTTGCTGGGCCTAAACTCACGTTTCTCCGAGGTGAGCACCGTCACGTCATCGCCGCCGCTAGTCACGCGAAAGCGGCCGGTGCGCCCGGTATAATTCGGCCCCGTCAGCGGCGCTTCGCCTTCGAAGGTGACCTCATACCCGCCGACGCTGACAGTCTCGCCCGGTTTCATGGCGACGATCACTTCCGTCTTCCACAGCGAAATCGCGATTATACCCATCACCATGATGCCGAGGCCGCCATGGGCGAAAACGACACCCAGCGCTGCGCCGGGAAGACCCATGAGCCGCGAGAGGCTGGCCCTGAACGGCGCCTTGAACAGCGCGATCTTTCCGGCCAGATCGAGCAAGGCTCCCACCGTGAGCCAAACGCCGAGCGCCATGCCAACCGGCGCAAGCCATGGCCCCCGCACTTCCGCGATCAGCACCACCAGCGCCACGGCAGCGGCAGCTAATAGCGCAATCCACAGGCGGCGGAGCGCGCTGGAAAGATCACCGCGCTTCCACGCCAGCATCGGTCCCAGGGGCACGAGGAGCAGGAGCGGCAGGATGATCCACCCGAAGGTAAGATTGAAATAGGGCGCCCCCACCGAGATTTTCTCCGCCGTTAGCGTCTCGAGCGCCAGCGGATAAAGCGTGCCGATGAAAACCGACAACGCCGCCACGCACAGCAGCAGATTGTTGACCACAAGCGAGCCTTCGCGGCTCACCGGAGCAAACACGCCGCCCGCTCTGATCGCCGGCGCCCGCCAGGCAAACAGAGCAAGCGCGCCGCCCACAAACACGCAGAGAATGCCGAGGACAAAAACACCGCGCGCCGGATCGACGGCGAAGGCGTGAACCGATGTCAACACACCCGAGCGCACGAGGAAGGTGCCGATGAGCGATAGCGAGAAGGCGAGGATCGACAGCAGCACCGTCCAGATTTTCAGCGCGTTGCGTTTCTCAACGACGATGGCCGAATGCAGCAGCGCCGTCGCCACCAGCCACGGCATGAAGCTCGCGTTCTCGACGGGGTCCCAGAACCACCAGCCGCCCCAGCCCAATTCATAATACGCCCACCAGGATCCCATGGCGACGCCGACGGTCAGAAACATCCAAGCCGCCAGCGTCCATGGCCGGACCCACCGCGCCCAGGCCGCATCGACCTTCCCCTCGATCAAGGCCGCCACGGCGAAGGAGAAGGCAATCGAGAGGCCCACGTAGCCCGCGTAAAGAAACGGCGGATGGAAAGCCAACGCCACATCTTGAAGCACAGGGTTCAGTCCGCTGCCCTCGATGGGGGCGGGATCGAGACGCGTGAAAGGATTGGAGGTCAGAACCGAAAACGCCAGAAAGGCAGCGCCGATGGAACCCTGAACAGCTAGCACGCGCGACTTGAGTTCGAGCGGGAGATTATTTCCGAAGAGCGCGACAGCCGCGCCGAAAATGCCGAGCATCAGCACCCACAGCAGCATCGAGCCTTCATGGTTGCCCCACACGCCGGAGATTTTATAGAGCAGCGGCTTGGCGGAGTGCGAGTTTTCGAAAACATTGGCTACGGAAAAATCGGAAATCACATAAGCGTGAGTCAGCGACCCAAAAGCAATCGCGATCAGCCCGAGTTGCAGAAGCGCCGCCGGAACGGCCACGTTCATCAGACTTGCATTATTGCGCTCAGCCCCGATGAGCGGCACGGCGAACTGAAACAGCGCCACGCCAAGCGCCAGCATAAGCGCGAAATGTCCGGTCTCGGCGATCATGGTTCCTGCCACACGCCCTTTTCCTTCAGCTTGTCGGCCAAATCCTTGGGCATGTAATTTTCATCATGCTTGGCGAGGACCGTATCGGCCACGAAAGTTCCGGCGGCATCGAGCTCACCCTCCGCCACCACGCCCTGCCCTTCGCGAAAAAGATCGGGCAGTTGGCCGTTGTAAGTCACCGGCAATGTTTTGATCATATCGGTGACGATGAAGCTGTTCACCGTTCCCCCGCCCTTTTTCCAGCTTCCCGCTTCGACCAGCCCGCCCAAGCGCAAGCGCACACCCGACTTCACGCCCTTCTCCACGATTTCACTCGGCGTATAGAAAAACACGATCGTGTCTTTCAGCGCAACCAACACAAGCCCCGCCGCCACTCCCAGCACAGCGAGCCCAGCGAGGATGACCGACACGCGCTTCTGCTTGCGGGTCATGCAGTATCCTCTTCCCCCCTCGCGGGGGAAGGTGGATCGCGCCGCAGTCGCGAGACGGATGAGGGGGCTGGTTCCGCGAGTCGCGTCATCCCGCCGAGATGCGGAGCCGCCCCCTCATCCGGCGCTTCGCGCCACCTTCCCCCGCGAGGGGGGAAGGGGATGTGCTCCATCCTCACTCGATCCCCACTTCCTTCGCCAAACCGGCTAGCGCCGCGATGGCATCGGGCTTGTCTTTGAACTGGTCCCGTGCCTCTGCAAGTGCCGCCCTCGCCTTGTCCATTTCTCCCAGCACAGTCCGCGAGCGGATGAGGCGTTGCCAGCCGTCAAGATCATCGCCGTCCGCCATCAGTCTCGCCTCGAGGCCGTCCACCATGCCGCTGATCATCAGTTCGGCCTCCACCGCGGGACGCCAGGAGGCATCGGCGGGGGCGTCCGCGAGAAGCTGCTCGAACATGGCGCGGGCTTCCTCGCGCTTGCCTTCCTGTTTCAAGGCCAAGCCTTGGAAGTAGCGGGCCTTCGGCAGCTTAGGATCAAGCTTCAAAGCTTCGCTGAAGGCACGGGTTGCCTCCGCCGTCACCATGCCCTCGTTGGCGAACACCAGCATCTCGCCATAAGCTGAGATCGTCTCAGGCGTTGCCTTGCCGAAGCGCATGATGTTGGCGAAGGCCGCGGCCGCATCGTTCCAGCGCTGCAAGCGCCTGTAGGCGGGCGCGAGAACCGTCCAGCCTTGGACGTCATCGGGCGCGTCCGCCAAATGCCGCTCGACCTTGGCGATCATCGCGTCAAAATCCTGGTTCGCGACGGCGCTCTCCAGACGCGCGGCCAGCGGCACGTCGGCCAAGTCCGGATTACCCCGTTGCAGATAGAGCGGCAGCGCCACGGCTGGAATCATCAGTAGGCTGAGGGCTCC
>JBGTNZ010000190.1:0-3786 GCA_041742805.1 Aestuariivirga sp. | reverse complement strand
TCTGGTGCTGATTCCCCCAACCATTCAGCTCCCGCCCGCCCTCAACGTCTTTGCTCTCTGCCTGACGCTGACCGGCTTTACCCTGTCCGCCTATGTGCTGTACTGGCTCGGCCGGTCCTTCAGCATCATGGCCGAAGCGCGGCGCCTGGTGACCGGAGGGCCCTACGCAGTCGTGCGCCATCCCCTTTATGCGGTCGAAGAGATCGCCGTCATCGGCGTGTTGCTGTTGAACCTGTCGCTGCCCGCCATGTTGCTCGCGGCGGCGCATTGGACGCTCCAGCTCCGGCGCATGCACAATGAAGAACGCGTCCTCGCCCGGGCTTTCCCAGACTATACGGACTATGCCGCGGCGACGCCAAAATTCCTGCCGCGCTTATGGGCCTCGCCCACCCGGAAGCCAGCCTGAGCGGGAGCTCTCTGAATGTTTTTTCCCGATCCCCTGAAGCTGCTTCTGATCGTCATCATCTTCGTGCCGCTTGAGCGGCTTTTCGCCTTGCGCCGCGAACAAAAAATTCTTCGCGCACTTTGGCAATTGGATACGATCTATCTGCTGCTCAATCCCATCCTTGTGGGTCTTGGCATCAACGCGGTTCTGGTCGGAGCCCTGTTCCTGGCCTCGTGGATGGTACCGTCGCCGCTCCAGTCCTGGGTCGAGTCGCAGCCATTCTGGATACAGTTTCCCGTTTTACTTTTGCTTGCCGACCTTGGCTTCTATGGCGCGCACCGCATGTTTCACAAAATCCCGTGGCTGTGGAAATTCCACGCGGTCCACCACAGCATCGAGGAAATGGACTGGCTTGCCGCGCACCGCGTTCATCCCCTTGACCAGGTTTTGACCAAGGGGGTGTCGCTGCTTCCGATTGTCGCCCTCGGTTTTTCGGCGGGCCCCATCGCCGCCTATGTCTTCCTCTATCAATGGCAATCGCTGCTCATTCATTCCAATGTAAAGTTGAACTTCGGGCCGATAGGACGCATCTTCGCCACGCCGCATTTCCATCACTGGCATCACGCCAATCACCCGCAAGCCTATGACAAGAATTTCGCAGGCCAGCTGTCGTTTCTGGACGCGCTGTTCGGCACCATGCATCTGCCGGAAGCCTCGATGCCCCGCCGCTACGGAACCAACGAACCTGTTCCCAAAACCATTGGCGGGCAGATGATGTTTCCGTTCCAGCAAAAAGTCGCGGAGCGGCCTCGCAAGGCAATGGTGGAAACCGCAAAGTAAGACGCTGCTGACTGCATCTGTCGGGAGCCACCCATAGAAGGCGCCGATGCTGCTCTATTCCGGCCCCCTCAGTCTCTTTGCCCGCAAGGTTGAAATAGCACTCGCTGAAAAGGCGATTGCCTTCGACCGCGTGATGGTTCCCTTCAGCCAGACGCAGGGCTACGCGCCGAAACATGCCGCCGTTGCGGCCGCCAATCCCAAAGCCCAGGTGCCGGTGCTGGTGGATGGCGGCCTCACCCTTTATGATTCAACCGTCATCATCGAATATCTGGAGGATAAATATCCCACACCTCCCCTGCTTCCACGCGAGCCTGCGGCACGGGCCAAATGCCGCCTCCTGGAGCTCGAGGCCGATGAAGTGCTGCTGGTGCCGGTGCGGTCCCTCATGCATCGGACCGCTCCGCCCGGACCGGACGTGGCGCGTCAGGAACAGGAAGCCCGCAAGGCGGAGGCTGAGATTCTGAACCACTACGGAAAAATTTCGGAGAAACTCGGACGACAAGAATTTCTCTGTGGAGCGTTCTCGGTTTCCGACATCGCGACATTCATGGTGATTCACTATGGCCTGCGCCTCGGCGGCCCGCCGCTGGCGGGACATGGAAATCTCGCGGCTTGGTATTCGCGGCTAAAAGAACGCCCAGCCTTCGCCGCCGTCACAGCGGAGATCGCGGCGGCCGACCGGGAACTTTCCTATCCCGTTCCGCCCTACCGCACTTAGCCTTCTGCCTTTTGCTGCACCTGCGAAATGAGGCTTGCCCCAGCTTAGGCCGCGTTATAGGCTTGCCGTGTCGTTACCAACGGACACTCGATTACCATGCAGATCAGGAAAGTCGGCGTCATCGGCGCTGGACAGATGGGCAACGGCATCGCCCAGGTTTTGGCCCAGGCCGGTTTCAATGTCGGCTTGAACGATGTGAGCAAGGAGCGGATCGAAGCTGGCCTTGCCACCATCAACGGCAACCTCCAGCGCCGCGTCAAATCCGGCAAGTTCAGCGAGGCTGAGCGCCAGGCGGCCCTTTCGCGCATCAAGCCGGTTCCCGCCTATGACGGCTTTTCCGATTACGATCTGGTTATCGAAAGCGCGGTCGAGGACGAGCAGGTCAAGCGCAAGATCTATCAGGCCCTGTGCCCGCACCTGAAGCCCGAAGCCATTGTTGGCTCCAATACCTCGTCGATTTCGATCACCCGTCTCGCCGCCGCTACCGACCGTCCGGAAAAATTCATGGGGATTCATTTCATGAATCCCGTTCCAGTGATGGAACTCGTTGAATTGATCCGCGGCATCGCTACCGAAGAGGCGACTTTCACGGCGGTGAAGGAACTCGCCCAGGCGCTGAACAAGACCGTGGCCGTCGCTGAGGATTTTCCTGCTTTTATCGTCAATCGTATCCTCATGCCGATGATCAACGAGGCGATCTACACGCTCTACGAAGGCGTGGGTGGTGTCGAGGCCATCGACACGGCGATGAAGCTCGGCGCCCATCACCCCATGGGGCCTCTGGAATTGGCCGATTTCATCGGCCTCGACACCTGCCTGTCGGTCATGCAGGTGCTTTACGAGGGCTTGGCGGATTCGAAATACCGCCCCTGTCCGCTGCTGGTGAAATATGTCGAAGCCGGCTGGCTCGGCCGCAAGGCCAACCGCGGCTTCTACGACTATCGCGGCGAAAAGCCAGTCCCGACACGCTGATTCTCAGTCATTCTGAATTGCCATTTGCCGCAGCGCTTCGGCTGTTGCCGCATCGGCGGGATAAAATGCTTCAAGTGCGATCTCCGAGAGCGTGATCTCCACTGGCGACCCAAAAACAGTGATCGTGGAGAAGAAATTCAGGACGCCCAAAGGCGTGGCGAGCTGTAGGGGGATCATCACAGCTGCATCGTCGGCACTGTGCTCCATACGGCTCTGAACTTTTGGCTGCGGTAGCGCCCGCAGTTCCCCGTCGATCCTCTGCAGGACGGGATCGGCGGAGATGTCAATTTGGCGGCGAAGCCGCTCCAGCAGGTGATGACGCCACTCCGCGAAGTTGCGAATATGCGGAGCCAGGCCGCCAGGGTCCAGCGATAGGCGCAGGACATTGACCGGCGGCTCGAGCAACGCCATGTCGGATACAAGCTGGAGCAACGGCGCCACCGCGCCATTGGCGGCAATCAGCGTCCAGTGGCGGTCGACCGCAACCGCGGGATAAGGTTCATGGCCCTTGAGAACGAGGTCGATAGCGGCGCGAGCTGCTTTCAGGGTCGGATCATCGAGCGGCCGTTCGCGGAAATGCGGCGCAAAGCCCGCTGCCAGCAACATGGCGTTACGGTCACGCAATGGCACATCGAGTCGTTCGGCGATTCGCAGAATCATGTCGCGGCTGGGCTTCGTGCGGTTGCTTTCGATGAAACTCAAATGCCGTTGTGAAACTTCGGCATCGAGTGCGAAATCAAGCTGGCTGAGGCGGCGGCGCATCCGCCACGCCTTGACATGATCGCCGATGCTTCTTGGGGAGGGATGCAAGGTGGCGGTTATCATGAGCTTCGGTGTCTCCCATTACGGGTGGTTGTTCAATTACCTCCCG
>JBGTNZ010000189.1:0-5944 GCA_041742805.1 Aestuariivirga sp. | reverse complement strand
CGCCGGGCCGTACGTGATGAAGCATGAAAATTGCTCCGCGACCGCCAAGAATGCCGCGGAGCACCTGGGATGCCCCAGAATAGTACAAAACATCGAGGCTGGTCTTGAGAATGGTTGAACCTGGCATGGCGAGGCATCCGAACACGGGGAACCCGGCGCCAACATATGCACGGCTTCGTGAAAAAACCCTTGCCCTGCCCCGATTTAAAGCGCCGGGGAAATTTACCATGGCGGCCCAGGATATCCGCGGACCGCAACTGGCGCTGGCCGTCTACACCGCGCTCAGTCCGCTGGAAACGGTTTGGACGGCCTTCCAGCAACAAGCCCACTCAACCTTTTACCAGACCTTTCTGTGGTGCCGCGCCTGGTGCGAAACCGTGGGAAAAGCCCGGAATATCGAAATTCGCATCGTCACGGGTACGGATCAGCAAGGCGAAATCGCCTTCATTCTGCCGCTGCAAATCAGGCGGCGTTCCGGAATCCGCGTTCTCGAATGGCTGGGTACGCCGCACACCACCTATGGCCATGGCCTATTCGCGCCCGCTTTTTTGGATCACGCCAGAGATTGGTTTTCCCGCCACTGGAACGGCATTGTAAACATAGCGGGTCCGGTCGACGCCGTTTTTCTCGCAGACATGCCCGAAGCGCTCGACGCCAAACCACATCCCCTGCAATTGCTCTTTAACCTGCGCGAACCCAATCGTTTCTACCGGATGGCTCTCGAAACAGACTACGAGGCCCTGCTCGCTCGGAAACGATCGAAGGAAACACGGCGCTATTATCGCAAGAAAGAAAGAGGTTTTGCAGCCCTTGGCAAGCTGTCCTTCGAATTGCCGGCAACCAGAGAAGAAACTCACAAAACGCTGCGGACCATGTTTGAACAGCAGGAAAAGCGTCTGGGTGAACGGGGAATCCGAGGGGTTTTCGGTCCCGTTGAGCGTGAATTTATCCATCGCCTGGCCGAGCTTCAGGATGAAGCTAATCCGGTTTTCTTGCCATATATGCTCAAGTTCGAGGGGCACGTGGTGGCGGTTCTCCTGGGTGGTGTTCACGCGAATGCCTTCTGGGCCATGATTTCCTCACTCGCGGAAACCGCGCTTCGCAAATATTCCCCCGGCGACCTGGCCCTTAGGCGAACCATTGAAGCAAGCTGCAAACAAGGCTTAGCCCAGTTTGATTTCGCCGCAGGCGATACGCAATACAAACTGCATTGGGCAGAGACCGTAATGCCGCTTCACATGATGCTCTCTGCAATCACGTTGCGTGCACTTCCATGGGTGTGCCTGACAGGCGGAGCAACGATTGCAAAGCGCCTGATCAAGCAGTCGCCGGTGGTGCGCAACGCCGCAATGTCCGTGCGCAAGATCCTGCTCGGCACACGCTTTAGGCGTGGCCCGCCGCAAGACTGAACTCCGGCGCGGCACCTTCCGGCGTTTGGCCGATTAACACTGGGCAAACAGCGCGGAGGCCCGCCGCTGAAAGCGCCTTCGCAGCAGCGCTGGCCTCCGCCAGACGAGCGGCCGGCGCCAGAACCAATGCGGCCTCGCAGGTTTGCAGAAGAGCTGGGGTGTTAACGCCCGCTTCTCCGGCATGCACCACGACAATTTCATAGGACTTGCCCAGCGCTTCCAGAACATTGCCGATGCGCCCGTCGAGCAGCTTCATCGCCTTGGCTGAGTGATCGATGCCGAAGCGCAGCAGGTGCACCGCCGACTTCGCATCGCGGCCGATCACCTTGGTGAAGGCCGCCTCGCCGTTGACCAGATCGGCGATGCCGGGGCCGGGCGGCACATTACAAAGGTTTTCAAGCGACGAGCCGGACCGCGACAGATCGGCGATGACAACACGTTGCCCGCTCTTCGCCATGGCACGGGCCAGTGTCACGGCCGCCAAAGACGAATCGGCAGGGCCGCCGCCAATCGATGTCACGGCAAAGCGCACCGCATTGACATCGCGATGCGCCGCCGCGGCCCAAGCCGACATCGATTTCGCGGAATTCGGCATCACGGCGATATCCGGCAAAACCACAGGCTCAGGGTGCGCGGGCGGTTTCTCTATTCGACTGGCCGTTATAGCAAGGTCAGCAGCGGGTTCCGGAGCGAAGGGTAAATAGCTTCCCCGCTCCGTGAGCCGCCCCGCTGCCGTCATGATCTCCGACAAGAACGCCAACCCCAAACCCAGGGCCAATCCGCCGAGAGTAATCAACAGCACCATGGGGCCGCGCTTGGGAAAGGATGGAGAGGCCGGGACCGTGGCGCTCTGTATGATGCGGGCGAGGCCAGGCTGGGCCGCCTGATCCTGCCTGGCGCTCGCCTCGGCGTAGCGGCTTAACATTGCCTCGAGAAGCGCCCGGTCCGCGGTCGCATCCCGCTCCAGGGCTTTCAGCTTTACGTCGTCGAGGTTGGCTGTCGATGCCTTGCCCTTGAGGGTTTCCAGACCGGCGCGAAGCGATGCTTCCCTCGCCTTGGCGATGCGCGCCTGCTCCTCAAGGCCAGCGACGATCTTGAGCGCTTCGCTCCGGAACTGGCGATCGACATTGGCGCGCTGGTTCTGTGCCGCGATCATCCTGGGATGATTGGCAAGATAGGTGGCGGAAAGTTCAGCGACAGCGCGGGCGGCTTCCGTCCGCTGCTCCTTCAAACGCTGGATGACAGGAGAGGCAAGGACTTCGGAGGACGAGTCGACCGAACCCTGGCTCGACAACAGTTGGCGGATCGCGTCAGCCCTTGCTTCGGCTTCTATGCTGGCCGCCTGGGCGACGGTGATCTGGGTGTTGAGTTCGGATATTTCCTGGGTGTCGAGTGTTGTGGTTGCGCCCTTGAACAAGCCGGCTTTGGTGCGGAACTCCTCGACCGCCTGCTCGGATGCGGCGAGTTTCAGGCGGAGTGCTTCAATCTGCTTCGCCAGCCAATCCCGGGCGCGTTCTGTGGGCTGCGATTGGCTCTCGCGCGTGGCGATGACGTAGGTTTCGGCAAGCGTGTTGGCGATTTTTGCCGCCGTCTCGCCCGAACTTGCCGAATATTTTACGGAAATGACATTGGACGCGGGCTGCTGGTAAACCGAGAGCCCATCAAGATAACTGGCCAGAGCGAGCTGCTCCGGGGACATGCGGCGCGGATCTTCCCCGAAACCTAAAGCCAGTTTAATTTTTTTTAGCGTGCTCATTTCACGGAGCCTGGCGTTGAATTCCGGGTTGTCCTCAAGCGCCAGCGCCGCGATCACTCGCCGTCCCATATCTTCCGACTTGAGAACCGCCATCTGGCTAGCCACCACCCGGTCATCGACACTGGGCGCTGTTTGATTTTCAAGCGGCTGCACCCGGTCAAAACGCGTTTCAAGATTGTCGATCAGCAGTTGCGCTTCGGTGGAGTACACGGGATTGAGAAAATGGGCCGCGGCAAGTCCAGCAAGGAATGCGCAAAGACCGAAAAACAGGATCAGGAATTTGCGGCGGACCACGCCCCGCATGACCTCGCCGACACCGATAGCCGATGATACCTGGCCGGCGTTTGTATCTCGCGACATGCCGAAGCCTTTAAGACAGCAAAGCGGCAAAATGGCTTGGTTATGGTAACCAATCCCTTAACGGCGGCACGGGCGCTTAAGCGATTGCTAACCATGACTGCATATCGTGGAAGCGCCGGCACGACCGACCGGCGTTGAACACCCGGGTATTATTCTTGCGCACGCGTTCTATCTTTTCTCTGCTGATTGCTTTGTCACTGATGGGCTGCTCCCAGGGTTGGGATGAGCTGCAACCTTCCGCGCCGCCGGGCGGAACCGGCGTCATGGCTGACGGCACCCTGGCGGAAGGCGTCCACGCCGTGTCGAGCGTTTCGGAACTCCCGGTCCGCGGTGTCCATGGCACTGTCGACCCCTATGGCACGCAGGGCAAAGCCGCGGCCTATGAATATGGCACAGGCTACCGTGTGGGCGCCGGTGACCGCCTAACGATTCGCGTGGCGGGTGAAGCGGATCTGTCCGCTGACTATCTCGTTGACGGTTCCGGCAACATCTCGATGCCGTTTATCAAGACCATTCCCGTGGCCGGCATGACCACCGCGCAGATCGAAGCGCTCATTACCACGCGCCTGCGCAATGGCTTCCTGCGCGCACCCCAGGTTTCCGCGCAAGTGGCGAGCCTGCGGCCGTTCTACATATTGGGCGAGGTCACGACATCCGGCAGCTTCGCTTACCAGCCCGGCATCACCGTGCAGAACGCCATCGCCATAGCCGGGGGCTACACACCCCGCGCCGATCAGGACCGCGTCCTCATCACCCGCAAGAACGCCACGGGCACCGCCACCCATAAGGTACCCCTCACCACGCAGGTCTATCCGGGCGACATCATCTACGTGCGTGAACGCTGGTTCTGAGCAGGTTATGCGTATCCTCCACGTCTTCCGCACTCCGGTCGGCGGCCTGTTCCGGCATGTGCGCGACCTCGTCCGCGGCCAACATGCGCGCGGCCACCAAGCTGGAATCCTGTGCGATTTGCTGACCGGCGGCCAAATCGCGGCGCAACTTCTTAAGGAGTCCGAGCCGCACTGCGCACTCGGCATCAACCGAATACCCATCTCGCGGCTTCCCGGTTGGGGCGATCTGTCGGGGGCCCGAGAAGTGGTTCGCCACGCGCGCGCCATGCACCCTGACATCATTCATTGCCACGGAGCCAAGGGCGGACTCCATGGCAGGCTTGCCGCGCGCTACCTTGGCATCGCCTCCGTTTATACGCCCCACGGCGGCAGTCTCCATTACAACTGGACCACGCCTGCGGGAGCGGCGTTCCTCGGGGCCGAAAAGCTTTTGGCACGGTTGGGGTCCGGCATGGCCTTCGTATGCCGTTACGAACGGGATGCGTTCGACCGGAAGATCGGCATCGGCCACAAACACCACGCCATCGTGCACAATGGTCTGTGGCCGGAGGAATTCACTCCAATTTCCCCGGATGCCGATGCGGCCGATATTGTGTTCGTCGGCGACATGCGCCTCCTCAAAGGCGTCGACGTGCTCATCGATGCGCTGGCGCTGTGCAACAAGGAGCGCGGAACCACCGCCGTCCTTGCGGGCGACGGGCCCGATTTAGGAGGGTTCGAGAAACAGGTAAACGCTCTCGGGCTTGCCGATAGGGTTAGCTTTCCCGGCCGAATGGCGGCCAGACAGGCACTGGCGCGCGGGCGTCTCCTGGTAATGCCCTCGCGAGCCGAGAGTTTCCCTTATGTAGTCTTGGAGGCTTGCGCTGCAGGAAAACCTTTGCTTGCCAGCGATGTAGGCGGGATCCCTGAGGTTTTGGACAAGGCGCAGCTAGTGCCGCCCGGCGACGCCCGCGTACTTGCCGCGCGTCTCATGTCCGTATTGGCCGACCCCGCCGGCATGGCACAGACCGCCGTGTTAACCCGGGAAACCATCCGGCAGAAATTTACCGCCGATGCCATGGTAGACGACATTCTTTCTTTTTACCGGCGGGTGCTGGCGCATTGACCGGTTGTTAACGCGATTTTAACCGCGTTTCATCAACACATTCATAACCTTCCGGACAAGGCGCGGGGTTTGCTCCTGTGATCTTCGAAACCCCCTTCGTCTCTTAACGGAACATTAATCCCATGCGCATGCACCCGGATAAGATCAACAGAGTCGTAGCCGCCGGCGTCCTGGAGCGGCTGGCGCCTGCCCCCTTCGCGCTTACGGAAAACCTCCGGGCCCAAACCATGAGAGCCCTCACGCGCGCGCCTCATGTGCCGGCGAGCATAATCTCCAGTCTGATGCGTCTTGCCGAAGGCTTGCTCATCGGCATTCTTGGCCTTGGGTTCGCCAGCGCAAATCCGAGCCTCTCTCCGCTTGGGGTAGATAGTCATTACGGACTGTTGATCGTGGCGGCCGCCTGCGCTTTCCCCGCAGTCGCCCATACCTTCGGCCTGCATTCCGTGCAGGCGCTGTTGCGGCC
>JBGTNZ010000188.1:0-8529 GCA_041742805.1 Aestuariivirga sp. | reverse complement strand
GCGCCAATGAGGCGCACTTCGCGCGCATCGATACGGTGGTTGATCCTGTGTCCTTCTTCCTTCTGCGGGGGGGCGGCTCCGCGCGCTGTCGATGGCCTCCGGGGTGGCATGCTCAAGTGTCGGTTATCTCCTGTGAATGGGTCTTGCCCGCTATAGACAGCGAAGCGCCCGCGCCGTCAAGCGGGTTGGCGCTCGCCCCGCCTGCCGGTGCGCAATTCCGCGACTGTATCGGGCACCGTGACGGTGAAGCAGGTGCCTTCCGGTCCCGTGGAAGCCAGCTTGACGTCACCGCCATGGGCCCGCACGAGTTCAGCCGCGATAGCAAGACCCAGGCCGGTTCCGCCGGACCCCGCACTCTGGAAAGCTTCGAACAGCTTGGGCCGAATACGCTCGGGAATGCCCGGCCCATTGTCCTTGACCTCGATGTTAACGACGGTGCCCTCACGCCACGAGTGGAGCGTCACGGTGCCGTCCGGCGCTTGAGGGTTGCCGGAATGGGCCGCGGCGATAGCCTGAATGGAGTTCCGCAGCAGGTTGGTCAGTACACGGCTCAATTGTTCGCGGTCGGCATCGGCGATCAGGCTGGGAGGAATGTTGTTGTAGAGCACGATGCGGCTTGAGGTGTGCAGGACCGCGCCCTGGATCACGTCGTCGCCCAGCGTCTTGAGCGTGATTTTTTCGCGCGCCGGAGGCGCTTCCTGGGCCCGGCCGAATTTCAGCGTGCGGGTGAGGAAGTCGATGGCGCGATCGAGCGAATCGATGAGTTTGGGCGCGAAACGCTGCACCGTCGGGTCCTGCACCATGCCAAGACGATCCGAGATCAGCTGTGCTGAGGACAGCATGTTGCGAAGGTCGTGACTGACCTTCGATACCGCCAGACCCAACGCCGCCAGCCGGTTTTTCTGCTGCAAGGTGGACTGAAGCTCGCTCTGCATGTCGTGAAGCTCGCGCTCGGCGATGCCGATTTCGTCGCGCCGATCCGAGCGTACTATGATGCGCGCGGGATCCTCGGGGCTTCGTCCGAAAGCCACCATATTCTCCGTCAGCCGCTGCATGGGCCGCACCAGCACCGAGTTCAGGGCGGCGAAAACGAGCCCAGCCACGAGGAGCGACAGGAAAATAGACAAGATCAGAATGTTGAGGCCGTAACCCAACATCGCCGTGCGCAACGGGGCTTCCTCAAGGGCGATTTCGATAAGGTCGCCCGACATGTTGGGCGGCACGTCGATAACCCCGATGACGCGTGGCTCGCTCTCCAGCATGACCATAAAGGCATCGGCAATGGCGGGCAGCCATCGAACGGCGCGCAGATCGTAGCTGGCGTCGATCATATGGTCGCCGTCGCTGCGCAGGATAAGCTGGCGCTTCCCGTCCTTGGTGAGCGACACCACCAGAACGCCGGCGCCCATCAGGATTTCGCTCCTGAGATCGCTCGACAGTATCTGGTCGGGCGCCGCCGCCGCCGCAAGTGCTGCAATCTCGGCTTGCGCCACGCGGCTCTTCAGCCACTGGATGCGAAAATTGGCGATGGAGGGCAGGAAAATCAGGACTTCGCCCAGCATGACGAAGATGATGGTCAAGGCCAGCACCTTGCCCGAAAGGCCCGCCAAAAACCCCGGCCTTGACATGCGAGTGCGTTCTTCTGTCCCCGTCATCCCCACCTGCGCATCAGCCTAATTTGGCGACCAAACGTATTACGCGTCTTAGCCAAGGATTGGTTGCAAGACCCGCATAATATTTGAGCGCGGCGCGGCGATTGGCCTCTCCCCGGGTTGGATAGGGGGCCACCATGTCGATCAGGGACTTGACGCCAAGCCCCTGAGCCATGGCGAGAACCCAGGGCTGGATCAGCTCGCCCGCCTGCGCTCCGGCTATTCCTGCGCCCAGAATGCGGCCGCGTTTACCAATGACTGCTTTCACCAGGCCTTCTGTCGCGGCGTCCGTCTGAGCCCGGTCATTGTCGTGGAACGGCCAGCGCAGCACTGTCACGGCATCGCCATGCCGGGTGCGGGCCTCGGCCTCGGTCAGGCCCACCTGCGCCAATTCCGGATCGGTAAATGTGACCCAGGGAATGACGGCGGATTTCGTGCTAACGGGCAGGCCGAACAGCGCGTTCCGCACCACGAGGCCCGCATGATAAGCGGCGACATGGGTAAACTGCGGGCCGCCCGCCGCATCGCCAATGGCATAGACCCGGTGGTTCGTGGTTTTAAGCCCTTGGTCCACGGTAATTCCCTTGGCCGAACAGGCAATACCAGCCGCCTTGAGGTTGAGGCCCTCCACATTCGCGAGGCGCCCCGCCGCCACCAGCAAATGCGATCCCTCGATGGTTATTCCGCCGGCGATATGGACTGCAATTCCAGCGCTGCTTTTCGAAACGGAGGTAATCGCTGTCCCGGCCATAATCTCCACGCCTTCATCGGCAACCGCCTTCAGAATGACGGCGGTCAATTCGGGATCGTCCTTGCCCAGGGGTTCCGCCGCTTCGATGACGGTGACGCGCGACCCGAGCCGCCGATGGGCTTGCGCCATCTCCATGCCGATGGGCCCGCCGCCGATGATGATGAGATGATGGGGGCGCTCGCTATTCTCGAAAAGTGTTTCATTGGTGAAATAGGGCACGTCCACAAGACCGGCGATCGGCGGCACCGCGGCCCGTGATCCCGTGGCGATGACGAAACGCCGCGCGGTGAAAACCTCGCCTTCCGCCTCGATTGAGGAAGCGTCGCGGAAGCGGGCGTGGGCGCGCACGACCTTGACACCAAGGTTCTCGAAACGCTCCTGGCTATCGTTTGGAGCAATCGCCGCGATGACGCCCTGAACATGGGCATGGACGCGGCCGAAATCGATCTGCGGTTCGGGCACAGTCACGCCGAAACGTTCACCCGTGCGCGCCATATGGGCGTGCTTGGCCGCGGCGATCAGCGCTTTCGACGGCACGCAGCCATAATTCAGGCAATCGCCGCCCATCTTGGATTGCTCGAACAGCACCACCTTGCGCCCAAATTGCGCGGCCGCCGCCGCGACGGTGAGGCCAGCGGACCCAGCGCCGATAACGGCAAGATCATAAATCAAGCGGGCCTCCGCCACCGTTGCCAGCGCTTGAAGCCGATGGGAATGAGAGCGATGAAGCCCAAGGCGATAAAGGCGATGACGATCTCTTTGGTTAGAAGCGCGCTGGCGTCGAGTTCCATCCGGCAGCCGGCTCCCTGGGCGGCGATGCAGTCCTCATAGTGTTGGGTCTGGACATCGATGATGCTGTCGAGCCCGGTGCCGAGATAAGCGAAGGCGAACGAGGCCGGAATGATGCCGATCGCGGTCGCGGCGGTGAATGTCCAGGGATTAACCCGGCTGAGGCCAGCCACCGCATTGACGATGAAAAACGGAAAGGCCGGAACCAGCCGGAGAAACAGCAGGTAACTGAAGGAATCCCGCTCAAATCCCTTCGCCAGTTTTTGGGCCGCCGATCCCGCCCGCTCGATCAACACAGCGCCGAAGGAAGTCTTGACGATATGAAATACGATGACGGCGCCGGTGGTGGCGGCAATCACGGTGACCGGCACGCTGAGCTGCCAGCCGAAGAGAAAGCCGCCCGCCACGCTCATCACGGCGGCTCCCGGCAAGGACAGCGCCACGACGCCCACATAGACCGCCATATAGATGACGATGGCGCCAAGCAAATGATCGGCGGTGAACCCCCGGAGCAGCGTGCGGTTTTCGGCAATGGCGCCGAGCGAGAGATAGTGGCCGGCTCCGGCCAGATAGGCAGCACCGATCAAGACCACGAGAGCGCCCACAGGAATCCATCTCCTGAGGCTCGATAATCGATGTGCCCGACTGTCTTGAACGGCCATGGTCACGCAATGCGCGTCGCACTCCCAGTAGTTGTAAAGCTTGCACCTACACATGACCTATCCCAGCCATGCTGGAAAGGGGCCCTCACTGCCTCGTGAGAACAGTTCAGCGCCTCGTGTGCCGCCGACATCGGGCTTTGCGAGCCGCTTAAACCGTAGTATGGCGCGCTCACAGAATCTGCCATAGGAACCATGCCGCCCCCATCGCCCCGCGCCACCGATGCTGAGAGCATCAGCGCAGAAATCCTTGAAAAGCTCAGCTACGCCGTCGGCAAGGATCCCGTTGTCGCCAAGCAGCATGATTGGCTTGCCGCCACGATTCTGGCATTGCGCGACCGCATCATCGACCGCTGGATGGAATCGACTCGCGCCGCCTATGAAGCCGAGGCCAAGCGCGTCTATTATCTCTCGCTGGAATTTCTCATCGGCCGGCTGCTGCGCGATGCTCTGGGCAATCTCGAACTGGCAGCGCCGTTCCAGTCCGCCCTCGAAAAGCTGGGCGTCGATCTCAATCTCATCGAAGCCCTCGAGCCCGATGCGGCTCTCGGCAATGGCGGCCTTGGCCGGCTCGCCGCCTGTTTCATGGAAAGCATGGCAAGCCTCGGCATTCCCGCCTACGGCTATGGCATCCGCTACAACCACGGCCTGTTCCGCCAGGAAATCGTCGACGGGTGGCAGCGGGAGTTTCCGGAAAACTGGCTCGAAAACGGCAATCCGTGGGAATTTTCGCGCCGCGAAGCAGCCTATGAAGTTGGGTTCGGCGGCCATGCCCCGGAAGAACACGGCTGGCGCCCCGCCGAAAAAATTCTCGCCGTCGCCTGTGACACCCCGATGGCCGGCTGGCGCGGCCGCCACGTCAACACCCACCGCCTGTGGACGGCGCGCGCCATCGATCCCATTCGCCTCGAAGCCATCAACAGCGGCGACATTGCCGGAGCGCTTGCCGACAGCAACCGCGCCAAAATCATCACTCGCGTTCTCTATCCCTCGGACGCGACACCTGAAGGCCAGGAACTGCGACTCCGGCAGGAGTACTTTTTCACTTCGGCGTCGTTGCAGGACATTCTCCGCCGCCACATGCAGCAGTACAAAAATATCCGTTCCCTTGCCGGCAAAGCTGCGGTGCAACTGAACGACACCCATCCCGCGATCGCCGTGGCTGAACTCATGCGCCTCCTCATGGACGAGCACGATGTCGCCTGGGAGGAAGCCTGGAATATCACCCGCGCGGTGACCTCCTATACCAACCACACGCTGTTGCCCGAGGCGCTGGAGAGCTGGCCGTTGCAGCTTTTCGAACGCCTCCTGCCCCGTCACATGCAGATCATTTTCGCCATCAATGACGAGGTTCTCGCCGAAGCCCGCAAACTGCCGGAAGCGAACTCGGAACTTTTGGCCTCGGTCTCGCTCATCGACGAACATAATGGCCGCCGCGTCCGCATGGGGCAACTGGCCTTCGCCGGTTCCCATAGCATCAACGGCGTCTCGGCGCTGCACACCTCCCTCATGCAGGAGAGCGTGTTCAAGGATTTGAACAAGCTTTACCCCGGCCGCATCAACAACAAGACCAATGGCATCACGCCACGTCGCTGGCTGCTGGGCGCCAATCCCGGCCTCATGGCGCTGTTGCGCGAAGCGATCGGCGACAAGGTTCTCGACAATACGGAAACGCTTCGCGAAGCGATGCCTTTCGCCGGCGATGCCAGCTTTCGCGAGCGCTTCGCCGCCATCAAGGGTCAGAACAAAGTGCGCCTTGGCAATCTCATTTCGGAGCGCATGGGGCTTTCGGTTGATCCCGCCGCCATGTTCGACGTCCACGTGAAGCGCATTCACGAATACAAGCGCCAGCTCCTCAACATCCTCGAGACGATAGTCCTTTACAATGCCATGCGCGCCGATCCCGGCCGGTCCTGGGTGCCCCGCGTGAAAATTTTCGCGGGCAAGGCGGCTGCCGGCTACGCCCAGGCCAAGCTCATCATCAAGCTCATCAATGACGCGGCCCAAATCATCAACAATGACTCCACAATTCGCGGCCTGCTCAAGGTCGCCTTCATTCCAAATTACAATGTGAGCCTGGCCGAAATAATCGTGCCCGCCGCCGACCTGTCCGAACAGATTTCAACCGCCGGCATGGAGGCCTCGGGCACCGGCAACATGAAATTCGCCCTCAACGGCGCCTTCACCATCGGCACCCTTGACGGCGCCAATGTCGAAATTCTCGAGCGCGTCGGCGCCGGCAATATGATGGTTTTCGGCCTCAAAGCCCATGAGGTGGAGCAACGCCGGCGCGATGGCCACGATCCGCGTGCCGTCATCGAAGCGTCTCCAAATCTGAAAGGCGCTCTGGACGCGCTTGCCTCTTTCTCGCCAGACGATCAGGGCCGCTATCAGCCGGTCCGTGATTCACTTTTCCACCACGACTGGTTCATGGTGGCCGCTGATTTTGACGCCTACGCCGAGGCCCAGCGTCATGTCGACGATATTTGGCGAAACCCGCAGGACTGGACGGTGAAGACAATCCTCAATACGGTGAATATGGGCTGGTTCTCCTCCGACCGCACGATCAAGGAATATGCCCGCGACATCTGGAACGTACCCGTTGAGGAGTTGACGACCGATGGCCGAGCCTCTGTGGAAAACGGACGCGGCTGAAATAGCGGCGGTCGTTTCCGGGGGGCACGGCGATCCCTTCAAACTGCTGGGCATCCACAAGACCGGACGAAGCTGGATCGCTCGCGCCTTTGTTCCCGGTGCCGGCACTCTCGCCGCCATAACTCTCGACGGCTCACCCCTGGGCAAACTCGAAAAGCGCCACGAAGCCGGCTTCTTCGAAGGGAAAATCAAGCTCAAGCAGCGCCAAACAATCCGCTATCAGGCCACGCGCGCGAGCGACACTTGGTCGTTCATCGATGCGTATGTGCTCGGGCCTGTGCTAGGCCCGCTCGACGACTATTTCTTCGCCGAAGGCACCCATCTTCGCCTCTATGACAGGCTTGGCGCCCGCCCGATGCACCATGAAGGAGCGGATGGCGTCCATTTCGCGGTGTGGGCTCCCAACGCGATGCGCGTTTCCGTCGCCGGTGATTTCAACGCTTGGGACGGCCGCCGCCATGTCATGCGCAAACGCCTCGGTACCGGCGTCTGGGAAATCTTCGTGCCCGGCGCCCGCGTAGGGCAAAGCTACAAATTCGAATTACTCGGCCAAAACGGAAAACTTCTTCCTCTCAAGGCCGACCCTTATGGCTTTGCCGCGGAGCTTCGCCCCAAGAACGCCTCGCGCATCGCCTTGACTGATAACTTCACCTGGACCGACCAGGATTATCTCGCGGAGCGCCTCACTCGCGACCCTCGCCGCGTTCCGATGGCGATCTATGAAGTTCATCTGGGCTCATGGAAGCGCAAGGAAGATAATGGATTTCTCACTTACGCGGAACTCGCCGAGCAATTGATCCCCTATGTCCGCGACATGGGCTTCACCCATATCGAACTGCTGCCCATCACCGAGCACCCCTTCGATCTTTCCTGGGGCTATCAGCCAACCGGACTCTATGCGCCCACCTCCCGCTTCGGCGACCCCGCGGGCTTTGCCCATTTCGTCGACCAGGCCCACCTCGCGGGAATAGGCGTCATTCTCGACTGGGTGCCGGCCCATTTTCCAACCGACGAACACGGCCTCGCCCGTTTCGACGGCACGGCACTTTACGAGCATGAAGATCCGCGCCGCGGCTTCCATCCGGACTGGAACACGGCGATTTATAATTTCGGCCGCCGCGAGGTCGAGAGCTATCTCATCAACAACGCGCTGTTCTGGCTCGAGCGTTATCACCTCGATGGCCTGCGCGTCGATGCCGTGGCCTCCATGCTGTATCTCGACTACTCACGCAAGGAAGGTGAGTGGCTCCCCAACAAGCACGGCGGCCGCGAAAACCTGGAAGCCATCGCCTTCTTGCAGCGCATGAACCGCGAAGCCTATGGCAACACGCCGGGCGCCATCACCATTGCCGAGGAATCAACTGCTTTCCCCGGCGTGTCGCAGCCCACTCACGCTGGCGGGCTAGGCTTCGGCTTCAAATGGAACATGGGGTTCATGCATGACACGCTGGAATATTTGAAGCGCGAGCCTGTGCACCGCAAGCACCACCACCATGAACTGACCTTCGGCCTGCTCTATGCCTTTTCGGAAAATTTCGTCCTACCGCTCTCCCACGACGAAGTGGTGCATGGCAAGGGTTCGCTGCTCGCCAAGATGGCGGGCGATGACTGGCAGAAGTTCGCCAATCTCCGGGCCTATTATGGTTTCATGTGGGGCTATCCCGGCAAGAAGCTCCTGTTCATGGGCCAGGAAATGGCGCCCTGGACGGAATGGAGCGAAGCCCGGAGCCTCGACTGGCAATTGCTCGATCACGCGCCTCACCGGAGCATGCGGTCACTCGTCCGCGATCTCAATCGGCTCCACCGCGAATATCCCGCCCTCCATGCGCGGGATTGCGAGGCGGAAGGCTTCGAATGGCTGGTGGCCGACGACCACGCGAATTCCGTCTATGCGTGGGCCCGCCACTCGGGCAGCGATGGCAATACCGTCGCGGTCATCAGCAATTTCACGCCGGTGCCGCGTGAAAATTACATTCTGCCCTTGCCACGGGCCGGGCAATGGCGTGAAATTCTCAATACCGAC
>JBGTNZ010000187.1:0-5327 GCA_041742805.1 Aestuariivirga sp. | reverse complement strand
CGGTCAAGCGCGCTGCCGTCGAAATTGATTTTGGCGTCAAGACAAAGAAGCTGTCCATCCTTGGTCACCACCAGCGGATTGATTTCGAGGAGGCTCATGTCCTTCTCGGTGAAGGCCCGGTAGAGCTGGCCGATCAGCTTCACGCACTGTTTCACCTGATCGCCCCCAAGCTCGAGAGCATTGGCGATACGCCGGCCCACATAGCCAGAATAGCCCACCGCGGGATCGATCTGCACGGTGACGATCTTTTCCGGCGTTTTGGCCGCCACCTCTTCGATATTCACCCCGCCTTCGGTTGATGCAATGAAGGCTATCCTCGACGTCTCGCGGTCGACGAGGCAAGAGAGATAGAGTTCGCGGGCAATCGCCGTTCCCTCTTCCACATAAAGCCGCTGCACAAGTTTACCGGAAGCGCCGGTCTGATGCGTCACCAGCGTCATGCCGAGCATGCGGCTGGCTTCGGCTTTGACCTCGGCCATCGATTTCACAACCTTGACGCCGCCGCCCTTGCCGCGCCCGCCCGCGTGAATCTGGGCTTTCACGACCCAGATGGGTCCGCCCAAGGTTTCAGCCGCTTTCACCGCCTCATCCACAGTAAAAGCTGGAAGGCCTTTGCCGGTTGGAACACCGAAACCCCGGAGGACTTCCTTGGCCTGATATTCGTGAATGTTCATGCCAGATCCGGTGCAATGGCTTTGGCCGCGGTCATCAGCGCCTCAACCGCGTCGACGGATTTCTGGAATCCCCCTCGCTCGCCGGCATCGAGCGAAATTTCCAGGATGCGCTCGACACCGCCCCTGCCAATCACCACCGGCACGCCCACATAAGTATCATTGACTCCATACTGCCCTGTCAGATGAGCGGCACAGGGGAGAACCCGTTTCTTGTCCTTCAAATAGCTCTCGGCCATGATGATGGCCGAGCTCGCGGGAGCGTAGTAGGCCGAGCCCGTCTTTAGCAGCTCGACGATTTCGGCGCCGCCACCGCGGGTGCGCTGCACGATCTTATCGATCTTTTCCTGGCTGCTCCATCCCATCTTGACCAGATCGGGAACCGGAATGCCTGAGACAGTGGAGTAGCGGATCAGCGGCACCATGGCATCGCCGTGACCACCCAGCACGAAGGCTGTCACGTCTTCAACGGACACATCGAATTCTTCGGCGAGAAAATGGCGGAGCCTCGCTGAATCGAGAACACCCGCCATGCCCACAATCATATGGGGCGGAAGCCCGGAATATTTCTGCAGCGCCCATACCATCACATCGAGCGGGTTGGTGATGCAAATAACGAAGGCTCCGGGCGCGTGTTCGCGAATGCCCATGCCCACATCGCGCATCACCCTGAGATTGATCCCCAGAAGATCATCGCGGCTCATGCCGGGCTTGCGGGGAACGCCAGCCGTGACGATGCAGAGATTGGCTCCTTCTATCCCCTCATAGGAGTTGGTCCCGGAAAGCTTGGCGTCGAAGCCCTCGATCGGGCCCGCTTGGGCAATATCCAGGGTTTTTCCCTGGGGGAGGCCTTCGGCGATGTCGAAGATGACGATGCTCCCCAGTTCCTTCAGGGAAGCGAGATGGGCGAGGGTGCCGCCGATCATGCCGCCGCCGATCAGGGCGATTTTGTTTCGGGCCATAGGTAAATTCCGGTTGGCGAACTCGATGTTTAGCAATTTCACATGGACCGGCTAGTGATTTTCGGGAAATACTTTACGAAAAGGTCAAGTTTCGACAATTTTCTTGCCCCACCAAGAGGCCGACTGCATTTCTTTGAGCCGGGAAATGGTGCGGGCGAATGCAAACTCATGTTCTCCTTTCACATAAATGCGTTCCGGCGGATGGGCGGAGGTGGTCACCAATCTCACCTGCGCGTCATAAAGCGTATCGATGAGAGTGACGAAGCGCTTCGCCTCATTGCGCTGCCCGGGTCCAAGTACCGGGATGTGCTCAACGAACAGGGTGCGGAAGTTGCGCGCGAGAGCAAGATAATCGGCGGGGCCAAGCGGGGCCTCGCACAATTCGCTGAACCTGAAACGGGCGCAGCCATGGGCGGCCTGCGGCACCCTGAGCTTGCGGCCCAAGACCTCGATGTCCATGGCCTTGCCCTTTTCGGTGTCGGTCAGCCGCCGCCACAATCCTTGGAGCAGAGCATCGGCCGCAGATCCGAGCGGCGTGATGAAGGTTTCATGTCCTTTTACCCGTCCCAGCCGGTAGTCGGTGGCCCCTTCAAGCGTCACCACAGTGAGTTTGCTCCGCAACAGCTCGACAAAGGGCAGGAACAACTGCCGGTTCAGGCCGTCGCGATAAAGGTCTTCCGGCGCCATGTTGCCGGTGGTCACGACGACCGTGCCCCTGGCCAACAGCGCTTCAAACAGGCGGCCCACGATCATCGCGTCGGCGATGTCGCCAATCTGCATTTCATCGAGGCATAGAAGTTTCGCTTCGGCGGCGATGCCTGCTGCCACGGGTGCGATGGCATCGCGGGCTTTCCGCCGCGCGCCATGCAGGCGCGCATGCACGTCTTGCATGAAGGCGTGAAAATGCACGCGCCGCTTCGGCTCGGCGCGCACCTCCGCGAAGAACATATCCATCAGCATGGTCTTGCCGCGGCCGACGCCGCCATGGATGTAAATGCCCATGGGTGCGGCAGCCGATGGCTTGAGCAAACGGGAGAGAAAGTTGGCTTGAGACACGGCCTCCAGGCTTGCCGCCAGCCCCGCGAGCTTTTCGATCACCACCGCCTGCCCGGCATCGGCCTTGATCTCGCCCGCTGCCACTAGCGCCTTATAAAGTTCGAGAAGCCCCAAGCTACGGCTGCCAATCCGTTACATGCACGATGCTGTTGGCGTAAATTCCAACGTCCTTTACTTTGCGCAGGAAGCGCTCATCGGCGGTCACCAGCCGCGCGTTCCGGCTTTCAGCAAGTGCCAGATAAAAACAATCATAGACGGGGTGGTCGAGCTCCATAGCATAAGCCATGGCGCGGTAACGCAATGGTGTGGCGGGTACCAATTCAGCAAACCAGCGCGGCAGGAATTCCAGGCCATCAAGGGCGCGCTGGACGCGGCCGGTTTGTTGCTTGAAGCTGAAATAGAAGGCGTTGGTCACCTCGACAATGATGAACTCGGGAGCGATCAGCGGAATGCCACTGTGCAACAGGCGTTCTGCATCTGTGGAGAGCGGCGTCTCGATCGTCCAGTTGACGGCGACATTGGCATCGACAACCACGCTCATGGCGTTTCGGACTTGCGCTCGAGTTCATCGAACTCATCGTCACGGCCCCAGCGGATCGCCGCTTTGGTGTCGAAATCGTCGGAAGTGAAGGCGGCACGAAGGCGGCGGGAGATGGCAACTTTCTCTTCCGCGCTTAGGGGCGCGGCACTTGCCAGCAGTTCCCGTAGGGATTGCTCAAGGGATTTCCCAGCCAACTCGGCCTTGGTTTTCAGGCGCTCAATCAATTCATCGTCCAGATTGCGAACCAGTATCTGTCCCAAGTCCGTTTTCTCCGCTATCAATATTGATAGCACATTCAATAGAGGCTTTCAACCGGGTGCGCGTTCTCGTTAACCTCCTTTCTCCACGGGGGTTTAAGGGCTTGGAGACTATTACCAGCCAATCGGACGGGAAGTGCGGATGCTGCGAACACGTCGATATGTGCCGGCTTTGGCTGTCTTGGCGTGGGCCGCGCCTGCGCTTGCAGCCCAGCTTGCGGTCAATTTCCAGGCCCGTATCGCCATCCAGACGAGTTGCACCGTCACGGCAGGACAACTTAACTTTGGCGCGGTGGGAACGATTGTGGGCGGCGAAACTGCTGCCTCGACGGTCAATGTCGTATGCTCGGTTGGGACGCCCTACACGATCTCGTTCAGCTCGCTATCCTCGGTTACCAGCTATAATGGCGCGATGGTGAACGGCGCGGGTAGCGTTGGTTATTCCGCCGCACTCTCAGCCGCTGGCGGCACCGGCCCCGGCACCCACACGATCGACGGCGTGCTCATTGCCCAGACAACACCGCCTCCCGCCCTCTACACCGACAACCGCACGGTCTATCTCAGTTACTAACCGTCACCGCATCGTCGGAATCGAGAACTGGGCGCCTTCCTTGATGCCGCTGGGCCAGCGTGAGGTTACCGTCTTGGTCTTGGTGTAGAACCTCACCGCATCGGGTCCGTGCTGGTTCAAATCGCCGAAGCCCGAGCGTTTCCAGCCGCCGAAGGTGTGATAGGCGAGCGGCACCGGGATCGGCACGTTGATGCCGACCATGCCGATCTGGATCTTCGAGGCGAAATCGCGCGCCGTGTCGCCGTCTCGGGTGTAGATGGCAACGCCATTGCCGAATTCATGGTCGTTCACCAGCGCCACGCCCTCCTCGTAGGTTTTGGCGCGCACCACCGAGAGCACGGGGCCAAAAATCTCTTCCTGGTAGATGCGCATATCCTTGGTGACGTGATCGAAGAGCGAGCCGCCGAGGAAAAAACCGTTTTCGTAGCCCTGCATCTTGAAGCCGCGGCCATCGACGGCGAGCGTGGCGCCTTCCTTCACACCCGTCTCAATGTAGCCCTTGACGCGCTCCAATGCTTGTTTGGTGACGAGCGGCCCGTAGTCCGCTTCGCGATCGGTGGAGAGGCCGACCTTGAGTGCCTCAACGCGCGGCACGAGTTTTTCCATCAGCGTATTCGCGGTGGCCTCGCCCACGGGAACGGCAACCGAGATCGCCATGCAGCGTTCGCCCGCCGAACCGTAGCCAGCGCCGATCAGCGCGTCGACGGCCTGGTTCATGTCGGCGTCGGGCATGACGATCATGTGGTTCTTGGCGCCGCCGAAACATTGCGCGCGCTTTCCCGAGGCGGCGGCGCGCGAATAGACATAATGCGCAATCGGCGTCGAGCCCACGAAGCCCACGGCCTTGATATCGGGATCGTCGAGGATGGCATCGACGGCTTCCTTGTCGCCGTTGACGACATTGAGAATGCCCGCCGGAATCCCCGCTTCGAGGAACAGTTCGGCCAACCGCATGGGGCAGGAGGGATCGCGCTCGGAAGGTTTCAGAATAAACGCATTACCGCAGGCGATGGCGGGGGCGCATTTCCATAAAGGTATCATCGCCGGAAAGTTGAACGGCGTAATGCCCGCCACCACGCCCAGGGGCTGGCGCATGGAATACATGTCGATGCCGGGCCCCGCGCCATCGGTATATTCGCCCTTGAGCAGATGCGGGATGCCGGCGGTGAACTCGGCCACTTCAACACCACGCTGCAAATCGCCCAGCGCATCGGGAATGGTCTTGCCGTGCTCCATGGAAATGAGTGTCGCCAGTTCTTCCTTGTGAGT
>JBGTNZ010000186.1:0-4125 GCA_041742805.1 Aestuariivirga sp. | reverse complement strand
GTTCGCGGCCGTCATCACCAGCGCCTGGGCCGCGTCGCTTGCCATCATGCGAAGCTGGCTCTCAGTGGTGATCGGCACGCGCTGCAAACTCGATCCCGAAAAGATCGGCAAGATCGCCGGAATGAAGGCTGCGAAGATAAGGAAAGCGGTCCACGCCGCGGCCAGCGGCCCCGGCAGCCACAGCCAGCCCGCCATCAGTGCCAGCAGCGAAAAGATCGGCGCCAGCGAGCGCCGGAGATTGTCGATCATTTTCCACAAGCCCAGTGGCGGCGAGCGCCCTCCCGAGCTGCTCGTGATCCAGGGCAACAACTGCCAGTCGCCACGCACCCAGCGGTGCTGACGCGCCGTGGCGACGGCGTAGCGCTCCGGATATTCCTCCACCACTTCGATGTCGGTCACCAGCGCGGTCCGAACGAAATTGCCTTCGAAGAGATCGTGGCTCAACATCGCATTTTCGGGAATGCGCCCAGCCAGCGCTGCTTCGAAAGCATCGATATCGTAGATGCCTTTGCCCGCGAATGAACCTTCGCCGAAAAGATCCTGATAAACATCCGAGACGGCGAAGACATAAGGATCGCTGCCGCGCCGCGACGAATAAATGCGCTGAAACACAGAGCCATAGTCCGCCACCGGCAGCGAGGGCGTAACCCGCGGTTGCAGGATGCCGTAGCCTTGGACAACCCGTCCCGAATTCGAATCGAAGCGCGGCCGGTTAAGCGGATGGGCGAGTTTGCCCACCAGCCGCCGCGCTGCATCGCGAGGGAATTTCGTATCGGCATCAAGGGTAATGACGAACTGGACATCGCTGGGCAGCTTGCCGCCCATCACGGAGAAACTTGTATCGCTGGCGCCTCGAAGCAGGCGGTTTAATTCGTGCAGTTTGCCGCGCTTGCGCTCCCAGCCCATCCATTTCCCTTCGCGCTCGTTCCATCGCCGGGCCCGGTGCAGAAGCAGAAAGCGATCTTGACCGTGGACGCGGTTGAGCCGGGCGATGCCTTCAATGGCGGGTGTTAAAAGCGCATCGTCGTCCGGCGCGGTTTTGGTGGCGGCATCGGTCCAATCGGTGAGCAGCGCGAAATACAATTCGCCCGTGTTATTGGCCAGGTAGTGAACCTCAAGGCGCTCGACCAGCTCTTCGATATCGTCATGGGAGGTGAGCAGCGCGGGAACGACAACCATGGTGCGCAAGTGGCCGGGAACACCATCGCGCAGCGCCAGCCCGGGTATCACGACCGGGCGCAGCAGCTGGGTGAGCGCGTAGTTCACCATGGCCATTCCAGCTTCGAATGCGGAGCCAGAACCCAGCACGGCCAGGAGTATCAAAAGCGGGACTGCCATGCCGGTGTTGGCAAGGGGCCACACGCCAACCGAAAGCACGATTGCCGCGATCACCGAAATGGCGCCGAGGTAGCCCGTCAGGCCCGCTCCCCGCACCGCTGCCGCAATGCGCCGCCGCAAGGGCGGGCGATAACCGATGGCCTCTTCGAAACTCGCGCGGCCAGGGCCAACCAGATGATAGCCCGGGTCACTCGCCGCACCGTTTCCATCTTGCGGAGCGCCGGAGCGCGCCAGGGTTAGGCGCGCAACATCGTGTTCATCGTGGGTTGAATGCTGGGACAGATCCTCGATGGCGCTCCGGTAATCGTTGCGGGTGCGAAAATCCATTTCGCTGAAGAGTGAATACTCGCGCAGGATTTTATCCGTGGTGCTAACCCGGTCGAACCAGTCTTCCCAAGGGTAGTCGGAGATCAAGCGGAGGCTGGTCACCAGGTTGCGCATGGTGACGTTGGCCGCCGCCTGCCGATGATGTTCTTCACTGACCGCGCTTTCGAAATCATGGCCAAGCTTCGCCACTTTCATAAGCAGCCAGGCAAGTGCAGCGGCATCCGCGGCGTCCTGATCGCGAAGCCGCTTGATCAGTTGCACGGCAAAGGAAAGCTGGACATGCTCGACGGCGTTTGCTGGCGACGCGGCATCGAGATCTTCGCCCCGGGCACGGTTCTCCGGCGGGCGGTCGGCAAGAACGTCGGCTGCTTCGCGCGCCCGCCTCGCGGCGATATTGCGTGAGGAGATGCGCGTCAGGTTCTCAATCATCACCAGCCTGAGGCTGATAGCCGTGGCCCACAGTTCGCCGATCGTCAGCGGCTGCACTTCCTGATAGGCGTTGACGAATTCGGTGAGCGCATGCGGATCGAAGCGGCTGTCCGTATGGGCCACATAAGCCCAGGCAATTCCGAAGATCTGCGGGTGCCCGGCTAGAGGGCCAGACGCGATCTTCGGCAATTGCCGATAATAGCCTTGCGGCAAATCGGCGGCGGCCTGCCTTGCATGTTCTTCAATGAGATGAAAATTATCGATCAGCCATTCAGCCGCCGGCGTAATGGGCTTGCCCGCTGCGACAGCGGCGCAAAGATCGCCATAAGCTTCCGATAGCAGCGCTGCATCATCGTGGAGTCGCCGCACCACGGAATAATCAGCCGTGACGGGGCCGGGCGCGGCTTGCGAGCGCGCCAGGCTTTGCGCATGTTCGCGGAATCGTTCGATGCCGAAGAGTTCGGCCCTGATTGGCTGGCTATCGTTCCATGGAGATGTTTCCTGCTGAAACAGCCGTCCAAACAGGTGCCGCATATCCAGCTCATCTCCGCGATTTTATTGGACAATGTAATGGGATCGTAGCACGAAACGCCGGAAGCGCCGAGAAAGTTCCGATCATCACACATGCTATTGATCTTGGCGCAGCCATTCGCGTTTGCTAGAATGCTGTAGCGGTTCTGAGGGGGTGAACTCATCGCCGAGCCCTTTACCCTCGAGCAACTCGCGGTGCGGGAAGCGCTGGGTTAGGAACTAACCCAGGGAGTCCGGCGTTTGAAAGATGCGGTTATCAAACTGCAGGAGAAGCACCATGCGTGGAATACTTCTTTGGCTGGTCGGCATCCCAATTCCGATCATCATTTTATTGTTCTTGTTCAACGTCGTTTAGATTTTTAGCCAAAAAAATGCGGCTCCTGCGAGCCGCATTTTTTATAGCGGATTATCAACGCCAGCGTGAGAAACGGCTGTGATCCACGCCCTCGTTCCGATGCTTGCCGCCCGCGCAGGCTGCCCACCACGCGGCCACGGCACTGATCAGAAGCGAGGCCGCCGTCATGAAAGCCAAAAGGATGCCATATCGGCGGGCCCTGTCGGCCTGGGCTTTCAGCGTCGCCACGGTTTCATCGACCTTCGCCTCAGCCTCTGCTTGAGGCAAACCGGTCCGGGTGGAAACTTCCCGGGCGAGATAGGACCGGTCGGAATCATCCAACGCCGTTCCTCCGAGACTTCTGGTTAGAACCCTCGCCATCTGTTGCGACGTAGCGGTCTGATCGGTCCCGCCCGTTGCATCGGGGTCCGTCGTGGTCGAGGTTGTGGACGTCGTGGAAGCGCTGGCCGCATCCGTTCGTAAGAGCCTGTCGACGTAATAATCGGCGGCGCCCGGATTGGCGGCGGCTTGGCCGGCCACATTCGCTACTCCGGCAGCGCCAACCAAAGTGATGAGGGCCGCGATGAGGGCACCCGCGACGACGCCCACCGCCCAAACGAACAAGCCGTGGGCGCCATCGCGCATCTCGGCTTCATGTGGCGTGCCGTCACCGATGCGGCGGCGCATGCGCCCCGCGATGTAGCCGCCCCCCATGAATCCCGAAATCTGTACCCACATCAACCACAAGCCCGCGGCAATCACCAAACCCGCCGTTGGCAGCGCGCTACCGCCTTGAAACGACGCCAGGGAAAAGCCGAGCGCCGACCCGAAGGCTAGAAACACGGAAGAAATGGCGGCGGCCACGAACGCCCCGCCCAGAATTGCTCCCCAATCGACGTAATGGGTGGAGTTACCGCCAGCATCGACTGTCACGCCTATCCCGGCCGTGGCCGGCGAACCTATTGTTGCCATGTGATCACCCTTGATGTTGTGGAAGAAATAAAACGCGATGGAGAGGGCTCAGCGCAGCCCCAGGAGCGAGAGGATGAACAGCACCACGACCACGAGACCCACCAGATAAATGATTGAATTCATAACGGCTTCTCCTATGTTGCAGTAGGACCGAGGCCGGATTCGAGCGATTTCCCCCCTCAACCCATGGGCTC
>JBGTNZ010000185.1:0-4785 GCA_041742805.1 Aestuariivirga sp. | reverse complement strand
GTGCGCGATTGGCGGCTTCTCCAGATCGCGAAGATGCCTAACGTGACCCTCTATCTCGAAAGCGAGATGACGCCCGAATCGGTTGCCGAGGTGGGTGCGGACCATGTTCTGATCGCCACAGGGTCGGCCTGGCGGCGCGATGGCACCGGCAGCAATCATCCATGCCCCATACCCGTGGCACCTGAGGCGGACGTGCTCACGCCCGATGATCTCCTGGCGGGGAAAAGACCTTCGGGGAAGCATGTGGCGATTTTCGATGATGACCATTACTACATGGGCGGCGTGCTGGCCGAGCTTCTGCGCAAGGAAGACTACTGCGTGAGTTTCGTGACGCCTTCTGCCCTGGTTTCGACCTACACCAAATGGACGCTTGAGCAGGTGCGCATCCAGGCCCGCATGCTCGACCTTGGCGTGGGAATTTTCGCCAATACGGCTGTAACCTCGGTGGCGGCGGACCATGCGGCGCTCGCCTGTGTGTTCACGGGCAAGGCGTCCGCCCTCCCGTGCGATTCGATTGTTCTCGTAACCGCCCGAAACCCAATCGATTCTCTTTATCACGAGCTTGTGACAAAAAATTTCGCGCTGTCGCGGGCGGGGGACTGTTACGGCCCCGGCACCATCGCAGCCGCCGTCTACGCAGGGCGGCGTTTTGCCGAGGAGTTCGGCGGCGGCGTCAGCACTATTTTTCGGCGCGAAGTGACAGCCCTTGCGTGAGGTTGCCTCATTCTCGACTCAAGCACCCGTTACTATGATATAGATTAAGGCAGCGGTAACCAAACTCGCCCAACATGGCGAGGCTGCAATCCGGGGGGATACCACCGTGCCGTCTTACAAGTCGAGATTCCGCATTCTGTTGATTGTGGGTGGCCTTCTGGCTGCCGTACCCTCGCTGGCGCAGACCACGGATTTCACTGGGTCCATCGCCTCGGTAGCGCCCAAGACGGCGATATCGGGCAAGCTTGCAACCCAGACCGAGGTTGTCGCCGATCGCGGGCTCGCGGCCATGTTGACGCCAGGCTCCGAGGAAGCGCTCGCTGGCGCCATCGCCATGTATGAGGAAATCGTCGCCGGTGGCGGCTGGCCTCAGATGACGGCAAGAAAGTTGAGCAAGGGCGCCCAGGGCCCTCATGTCGAGACGCTGCGGCAACGGCTTGTGGCCGAAGGCTACCTTTCGTTTGACTCGCTTTATGCCGAAGCCGCCGATAGCTACAACGATGAGATCGTCGCAGCAGTAAAAGCCTTCCAGGTCAACCATGGGGTTGCTCCCACCGGGACAGTAGGTGAGCGGACTCTGGCCGAACTCAATATCTCTGCCGAAGCGCGGCTCTTCACCCTGCACGAAAACTGGCCGCGGATTTCTACCTACCTGCGGGACTTGGGGTCCCGCTACATTCTCGCAAACATTCCCTCCGCGCAACTCGAGACGGTCGAAGGGGGCAAAGTCTATTCACGCCATAACATCGTCGCAGGCAAGCTGGAGCGGCCGAGTCCCACGTTGATAAGCAAAGTGAGCGACATTACCTTCAATCCCTATTGGAAGGTGCCCGCCTCCATTGTCGAGCGCGACATCGTTCCGAAATATCTGGATGACCCGACCTATCTCGACCAGATGCACATCCGCGTGTTCGACGGCGTTGGCGGACCGGAGATCGATCCGGCACTTATCGATTGGTTGAGCACGGACCCCGAACGCTATTTCTTCCGGCAGGAACCGGGCGAGCACAATTCGCTGGCCACCGTTAAGATCAACTTCCCGAACACCCACATGGTCTATATGCACGATACGCCGCACCGCGAGCTATTCGACGGCAATTCGCGCTACGAAAGTTCCGGCTGCATCCGCATCGATCAGGTGAGCACCGTCGTCAACTGGATCATCGACAACCAGGACGGTTTCAACAACACCCGCTATGCGATGCTGACCGCCAGCGAGCAGCCCTACGACATGAAAGTCCACAATCCGCCCGACGTGCGCATCATGTATCTGACCGCCTGGGCCACCGAAGACGGCGCGGTCAATTTCCGGCCCGATATCTACGGTCTCGACGGCACCGGCTTCACGCTCGGCCAGCCGGAACCGCGCGGCTTTTGAAGTCCCCTGCCGTCATTCCGGCGAAACGCTCGGCCAGCCAGAGCCCGCGGCTTTGAATCCCCTGCCCGTCATTCCGGCGAAAGCCGGAATCCAGCTTGCGTTCAAGACTCGATAATATGAGATATTGCGGATGAAAGCCTGGATTCCGGCTTTCGCCGGAATGACGGGTAAGGGCATTAAGGGCTGCGCCCGGGGATTTCTTTGCAATTTACCCCGAGTATGTTCAATACAAGAATGGCCAACGGCATCAAGCTCGCCGCCGATATCGGCGGCACTTTCACCGACATTGTTTTAGAAGCAGGCAAAAAGCGCTGGAGCGGCAAGGTCCTCACCACAACTCACGCGCCTGAACTTGGCGTGATCGACGGGATCGGCCTTGTCCTCGAACAATCGGAACTCAACGCCCGCGACGTGGGCGTCGTTATTCACGGCACGACGCTCGCCACCAACGCGCTCATTGAGCGCAAGGGCGCTGTAACCGCCTTTATCACCACTGAGGGCTTCCGCGATATCCTCGAACAAGGATATGAGAAACGCTTCGATCATTACGATCTGATGATCGACCGTTCCGTGCCGCTGGTTCCCCGCACCCGGCGCTTCGGCGTGCGCGAACGGATATCGGCCGATGGCGATGTGCTGGTGCCGCTGGATGAATCCTCATTGCGGGAATTGGCGGCAAAACTCGAAGCCGAAAAGGTGAAGGCCGTGGCGATCGGCTTCCTCCACGCCTATGCCCATGACGCACACGAGCGCCGGGTGCGTGAAGCCCTCTCAGCAGCGCTTCCCAAGGATGTGACGATCTGCCTTTCCAGCGAGGTGGCACCCGAGATCCGCGAATTCGAACGCTTCTCGACCACCGTCGCCAACGCCTATGTGCGACCCCTGATGGCGGGCTATCTGCATCGTCTCCGCGATCAATTGCAGGAGATGGGAATGCGAGCACCGCTTTTCCTGATGATGTCGGGCGGCGGTTTGACGACGCTCGAAACCGCCGCGCGCTTTCCGATCCGTCTCGTCGAGTCGGGCCCGGCGGGTGGGGCGATCCTGGCAAGCGAGATCGCGGCGGAATGCGGGCTTGGCGAAGTTCTCTCCTTCGACATGGGCGGCACCACGGCCAAGATTTGCCTCCTTACCGATGGCGAACCGGAACGCGCCCGTAAATTCGAGATCGCCCGCGCTTACCGCGACATGAAGGGCTCCGGCATCCCCGTCCGCATTCCCGTCATCGAAATGGTTGAAATCGGTGCGGGCGGCGGCTCCATCGCTCGTGTCGATAAGCTCAATCGCATCACCGTTGGTCCTGACAGTGCCGGGTCCACGCCCGGCCCGGCATGTTATGGCCGTGGCGGCACGGAACCCGCCGTGACTGATGCAAATCTGGCGCTGGGCAAGATTGATCCAGCCTATTTCGCGGGGGGCAAGATTAAGCTGGATGAGGCAAGCGCCACGGAAGCTCTGCAGACGAACATCGGCGAAAAACTAGGCTTGAAGGATTTCTGGCCCGCTGCGGGCGTGGCCGAACTCGTCGAGGAGAACATGGCGAACGCAGCCCGCGTCCATGCCATCGAACGTGGCCGCGATATCGCGTCATGCACCATGATCGCCTTCGGCGGAGGCGCGCCGCTCCACGCCTGCAGCTTGGCCGAAAAAGTCGGCGTCTCGTCGATCATCGTGCCGAAAGGTGCTGGCGTGGGTTCGGCCATCGGATTTCTTCGCGCTCCCGTCGCTTACGAGATCACCAAGAGCGCCATGGTCTCGCTCGAAGTTTTCGATGCAGTCCGCGTCACCAAATTGCTCGACCAGATGACGAACGATGCCCGAGGGGTCGTCGAGCCGGTGTTGAATGGCGCGAGCGCCACCGTGCAAATCATTGCCGATTGCCGTTATGTGGGCCAGGGCCACGAAATCCGCGTTCCAGTCCCCGTCCGCAAACTTTCCGATGGCGACGGTGTCAAGCTCAAGGCAGCGTTCGAGCGACTCTACGAGCAAGTCTACGGTCTCCGTATTCCCAACCAGGAAGCGGAAGCCATCACCTGGTCGGTCACCGTTTCATCAAAACCCGTCAAGGCAAAACGCGCCGCCAAAGTTCCAAGGAAAGCCCCTCCGCCAGCCCGGGGCCGCCGCACGATTTATGATCCCGCACTGGGCAAGCAGATTACTGCCCCGGTTTACTGGCGCTTCGACATGAAACCGGGCAGCGCCATCAAGGGCCCGGCGATCATCGCCGAGGACGAGACCTCCACCATCGTCGGCGCCAACTTCAGGGCTTCGATCAACGGCCTCGGTTATATTGTTATGGAGCGCATGAGATGAGCAAGAGCGCGCTCGCCGCCATCCGCACGCAAGTCATGTGGAACCGGCTTATCGCCGTGGTTGAGGAACAGGCCCAGGCGCTCCTTCGCATTGCCTTCGGCACGATCACACGCGAGGCCGGCGATCTTTCCGCCGGTGTGTACGACGCCCAAGGAAACATGATCGCCCAGGCGATGACGGGAACGCCGGGCCATGTGAACACCATGGCAACGGCGGTGGCTCACTTCTTCAAGCACTTCCCGCAAGCGTCAATGAAGCCCGGCGATGTCTATGTCACCAACGATCCCTGGCTCGGCACCGGCCACCTGTTTGACTATGTGGTGTTGACGCCCGTGTTTCTGGACCGGAAGCTCGTGGCGTTCTTCGCCTCGACCTGCCAC
>JBGTNZ010000184.1:0-5044 GCA_041742805.1 Aestuariivirga sp. | reverse complement strand
CCAGAATGCGATCGCCATGTTGACAAGATTGAAAGCGACGCCATTGAGGAACGCCGCCTGATAGGACCCCGTCAGATCGAAGATTTTCCCTGACATCCAGCCGCCCAGCGCCATGCCGAGCACGGTGGCGGTGAGCACAAGGCTGATGCGGGTGCCCGCTTGCCGCGCTGGGTAGTGATCGCGAACGATCAAGGCATAGCTTGGCACAATGCCGCCCTGAGCCAGGCCGAAGAAAGCGGAGACGATATAAAGCGAAGCTAGCCCGTCAAAGGGAATGTAGAACAGCAGCGCCAGGCATTGCAGGAAGGAGCCCAGCAGCAAGGTGCCGGCACCACCGATCCGATCCGCGATGAAGCCGGAAGCAAGACGGCTTACGACGCCAAAGCCCAGCATTAGCGACAGCATCTCAGCGCCCCGCGCCACGCCATAGCCGAGATCGCCGCAATAGGCGACGATATGGACTTGCGGCATCGACATGGCAACGCAACAGGCAAGGCCTGCCACGATCAGAAGCGGATAGAGAAAGGGTGGTTTCGGCACAAGCCCGGCACTGCCTTGCCGATTGCTGGCGGGACTGGCCCGGTCGTCGAACACCGGACGTGGGCGCAGCAGCAGCGCCAACGGCATCATGGCAGCGACACAGACAATGCCGATGACGACATAGACCGGGCGCCAGCCATAGGCGGCAATCCCCTGTTGCATGAGGGGAGGCCAGATGGCGCCCGCAAAATAATTGCCGCTGGCCACGATGGCGATGGCAATGCCGCGCCGTTTCAGGAACCATTGGGACACATCGGCGATCAACGGGCCGAACGCGGCGGAGCTTCCCAGAAGCCCGATCAGCAAGGCCTGGATGATGAGGAACTGCAGAAAGTTCTGTGACAGCGCGCTGAGGATAAATCCTGAGCCCAAAGCGATGGCGCCGGTAAACAGCGGCACGGTGATTCCGAAGCGGTCGGCGAGACGTCCCATGAGCACGCCGCCCAAGGCAAAGCCGATGGTGGTCACGGTGTAAGGCAGCGACGCCCCGGCGCGATCAACGCCGAATTCCGTCTGTATTGTCGGCAACACCACAACGGATGCCCACAGCCCAATGCCGCTGATGGTGGACAGCGCCAGCGAAATCAGAAGGCGTGCCCACGCATAACGGCTGTCGGGGGTATGGGTGGAGGTAGGGGTCATGGCCGACTCTCGCTCTTCTTCACCATGTCATTGCCGGGCTTATCCCGGCAACCCATCAAACCGCATGGCTGGTCCACCTCGCAAGCTGAGGAATGGGTCGCCGGAATAAATCCGGCGATGACAACTTTTGTTACCCTTCGATCTTCGAAAAATCCGCCACTTCCAGCGTGGCGGCCCGGACGCGGTTGAGAAGTTTCAGGCGGTTGTCGCGGAAGGTCGCGTCCTTGTCATTCACGGTCACCTGATCGAAGAAGGCATCAACGGGCGCCCGCAATCTGGCGATGGCCCGCATGGCCGCTTCGAAATCCTCATGCTCGACGGCCTTGCGCGCTTGCCCCGTGGCAACCGTGATGGCCGAATGCAATGCCTTCTCCTCGCCCTTGATCAAGAAGTCGGGACGCACATCGCCGCCATAGCTCCGCCCATCCTTCTTCTCCTCAATCTTGAGAATATTGGCGGCGCGCTTGACGCCAGCAAGCAAGTTCTTGCCGTCGTCGGTCTCGAGGAATTTTGACAACGCTTCGACCCGCTTCACCATCATCAGCAGATCATCCTGGCCGCCAAGCGAGAACACCGCATCGATGAGATCGTGCCGCGCGCCTTGATCGCGGAGATAGACCTTAAGGCGATCGGCGAAGAAGGAAAGGAGGTCAATCCGTTCTTGTAGGTGAACAGTCGGGTCTGTTGAAACAGTTGGAATTGCTTCAATTTGCGCAGAAACAATCTTGACAGGGCCTTGGATAACTACTTTGCCTCTTGTTGCTTCCTCGTAACGCGGCCGATGTGCTTCCAACACACGGTCAATTGACAATCTCACTTCACGTTCAATGACTGTCTTCACAACGCCAAGAGTCGCTCTTCTCAATGCATATGGATCCTTCGATCCAGTCGGCTTCTCGTCAGCCGCCCAAAATCCCACCAGCGTGTCGAGCTTGTCGGCGAGCGCCACGGTTTGACCGACCTTCGACACCGGAATTGAATCGGAAAGCCCTTGGGGCTTGTAGTGATCGCGGATGGCGTCGGCCACTTCGGCGTCGATGCCCTGATCCAGCGCGTAGTAGCGGCCCATTAGTCCCTGCAACTCCGGGAATTCGCCAACCATGCCTGTGACGAGATCGGCTTTCGCAAGTTTCGCGGCGAGTTTGGCTTTCCCGACATCGGCTCCAATGGTTTTGGCAATCTCACCCGCCAGCGCTTCGATGCGTTTCACTCGTTCGCCCTGGCTACCGAGCTTAGCGTGGAAGGTGATCGCGTCGAGTTTCGGCAGTAGTTTCGCAAGGGGCGTTTTACGATCCTGGTCCCAGAAGAACTGTGCATCGCTCAGCCGAGCCGCGATGACCTTGTTGTTGCCCGCAACAATCTGCTTGCCGCCGTCGCTGGCAGCCAAATTGGCGACGAGAATGTATTTGTTGGAGAGTTTACCGCTCGTTGGATCACGCAGCGCGAAACATTTCTGGTGGTTCTTGATGGTGGTGGCGATCACCTCGGGCGGCATTGCCAGAAATTTCTCGTCGAACTCGCCCATCAGCACCACGGGCCATTCGGCGAGGCCTGCGACCTCCTTGAGCAGACCTTCGTCCTCGATCACCTCCAGCCCTTGCGCGAAGGCGAGATTGCGGGCGTCGGCGCGGATGGTTTCGGTGCGGGCGGCACTATCCACCACGACGAATTGCTTGTGGAGTTTCGCGGCATAGTCCTCGAAGCAGCGCGCCTCGATCTTCTTGGCGCCCATGAAGCGGTGGCCCCGCGTGGTGTTGCCGCTGGCGATGCCGTCAACCTCGAAAGGCACGATCTCGCCATCGAACGTGCAGAGGATGGATTGCAGCGGCCGCACCCAGCGCAAAGTCCTGGAGCCCCAGCGCATGGATTTGGGCCATGGGAATTTGCGGATTACGTCCGGCACCAGCGCGGCGATAACCTGGGGTGCAGACTGGCCCGCTCTTCGCATCACGGCGATATAGAATTGGCCTTTCTTGTCGTCCTGAATTTTCAGATCGTCGAGCTTGAGGCCGGTTGATTTGAGAAAACCGTCGATGGCGGTTTGCGGCGCGTCGACGCGCGGGCCTTTGCGTTCCTCCGCCACATCGGCGGCTTTGGCATTCAGTCCTTCCACCGAAAGCACGAGGCGGCGCGGTCCCGCATGAGCCTGTGCGCCTTCGTAGATCAATCCCGCTTCCACCAAGCCATTAGTGATCAGGGAGCGCAAATCATCCGCCGCCTTCGCCTGCATGCGGGCTGGAATTTCTTCAGAGAAAAGTTCGAGGAGCAGTTCAGCCATCAAGGCACGCGCACACGTACAAAGTCCCCTTCTCCCATGGGGAGAAGGAGGGGCCCATCGCGAAAGCGATGGGAGGATGAGGGGATACGACGTTGATCGTCAGGCACCGTAACCCCTCGCCTTCCCAAGCTTCGCTTGGGCCCCTTCCTCTCCCTATGGGAGAGGAGAAACCAAAGACGACAACATCTGCATGAGAATTCATCAGGCCGATCCGCCCACAGTTTTCGCCCAGGCTTCGCAGCAGCCTTTCGCCAGGTCGCGGACCCGGAGGATGTAGGCCTGGCGCTCGGTTACCGAGATGACTCCCCGCGCATCGAGCATGTTGAAGGTGTGGGAGGCGTTGATGCACTGGTCATAGGCGGGAAGCGCCATTTCGCCGGCGTCGAGCAATGCCTTGCATTGCTTTTCCGCGTCGATGAAATGTTGCAGCAGAATATCTGTATCGGCGTATTCAAAATTATAGCGGGAGAATTCCTGCTCGGCTTGCAGGAACACATCACCATAGGATATGGCCCCGTTGAACTTGAGATCGTAGACATTGTCGACGCCCTGCACATACATGGCGAGGCGCTCAAGCCCATAGGTCAATTCACCGGAGACCGGCGCGCAATCGAGGCCGCCCACTTGCTGAAAGTAAGTGAACTGCGAAACCTCCATGCCATCGCACCAGACTTCCCAACCGAGGCCCCAGGCCCCCAGCGTCGGGCTTTCCCAATCGTCCTCGACGAAACGAATATCGTGCAGCAGGGGATCGATGCCGATCGCCTGGAGCGAGCCCAGATAAAGCTCCTGCAAATCCGGCGGCGATGGCTTGATGATCACCTGATACTGGTAATAGTGCTGGAGGCGGTTGGGGTTTTCGCCGTAGCGCCCATCCTTGGGGCGGCGCGAGGGCTGCACATAAGCGGCGGCCCAGGGTTTGGGCCCAACGGCGCGAAGCGTCGTCGCCGGGTGAAACGTTCCCGCACCCATTTCCATGTCATAGGGCTGAAGAATGATGCAGCCCTGCTCGCTCCAATAGTGGTGAAGCGTCAGAATCAAATCCTGGAATGATGCCGCCGGGTTCAGCCCCATATCTCTCGCGCGCCTTAAGCCGGCGCGGAACCTAGGGGGGCGGTATCACGGGGTCAAGCCGTTCAATCCTCGGGATAATAGATTCCCGTGCGCGGATCCTGGGCCAGTCGGGTGCCCGGCTTCTCAGGCTGCCGCTCGGCTCTTACCTGTACGCGCGAGGCCTGCATTACGCCGAGCATCAGCTTCAGCATGCGGAAGGTAACAAGCCCCACAACGATGACTGTCAGAATTTTCAAAAGAAACACGGCGGCGTCCTCCTTCTACAAACCGAAACGCGCCCACAGCGCGCGAAGTTCCATCGCTTCAACGAGGGAGCCGGCAAAATCGGCGCCCAACCCCAGACGTTTCAGGCCCCAGCCCGTGCTGGGCGATATGGTCCTGACCACGACCTTATCGCCAAACTTGCGCTGCAATACGTCATGAAGATGGCCGATGCCGTCTATGAGCCCCATGTCCAGTGCCTGGCTGCCCGCCCAGAAGGCGCCGGAGAACATCTCCTTCTCATCGCCC
>JBGTNZ010000183.1:0-4585 GCA_041742805.1 Aestuariivirga sp. | reverse complement strand
GGCATGGTTTTGGAAGGTGGGCCCAACGGCCCGATCGAAGTCAATCCAAAATTCATGCCCCGCAGCTTTTCCGGGGACTGGCATATCACGTCGCGTCTGGTTTTGGACCCGGTCCGCGATTTTAATTTGATGGCTTGGCGGGAAGGGGTCGAAAGCTATCTAGAGTGCATCGAAGTTACCGCGCCCCTGGAGATCGCCGGGCGGGAGGGCAGCACCATTTTCGCTCATCTTTTGGAAGGCGAACTCGATGCTGATCAGACGCTTGGCGTGGGCGACAGTTTTTTGCTTATGCCGGGGCAGGCCGTGACCGTGACGCCCCGTTCTTCTCCCATAGCGAGGCTGGCCGTGTGCCGGCTGAAATCTCGGGTTAGTTGTTAGTACCGATCGCGGCGCTTTCGGTTTGTTTTGCCGCCTCGGCGAGTTGGCGCAGGCGTTCAATCTCTTCGGGCGGCACGGTCACGCGATTGGCGCGGGAAAAGGCCTCGTAATAAGCGTATTCAAGCGGGACCATGACGGTGAAGAGCTTGGCAGCCTTGGCCATGTTGCGAAGTTCCAGGATCATGTCCGCAACATATTGCGCGGTATCGTGTTGCATTACGGTAAGATCGATTCTGGATGTATCTTCTTCCACGTTTCCCGCTAAGCGGGTAGCTTCTGCCCGATTTTCCGCCGCTGCCGCCATGATTCGCCTCTGGTGCCTTAGTTTCTACACCATACGCGTGTTGTTTTCCGTTTGAAGCACCCTAAGATTGTAACCGGCTGTAAAAGGTAGAGTTGGGCTGTGCTTGCCGCAGCCGGGGGATGCCTATATGAGGCTCGCGGTTAGCAGGCAGGATGTGAATGACCGTCGTTGTCGTCGAATCGCCGGCCAAGGCAAAGACCATCAACAAGTATTTGGGCAAGGATTTCACGGTCCTGGCGTCCTATGGCCATGTCCGCGACCTGCCGGCAAAGGATGGTTCTGTCCGGCCGGACGAGGATTTTGAGATGTCCTGGGAGGTGGACGGCAAATCGGCCAAGCGGCTCGCCGATATCGCCGCCGCCCTCAAAGCCGATGACCGCCTGATCCTCGCGACCGACCCCGACCGGGAGGGCGAAGCCATCTCCTGGCATGTGCTGGAGGTGCTGAAAAAGAAGGGCGCGCTCAAGGGCAAGGCCGTGCAGCGGGTGGTGTTCAACGCCATCACGAAGCAATCGGTGCTGGAGGCGATGCGCCATCCCCGCGAGGTCGATGCGGCCCTTGTGGATGCCTATCTGGCGCGCCGGGCACTCGATTATCTAGTGGGCTTCACGCTCTCCCCGGTGCTGTGGCGCAAGCTGCCAGGGTCGCGCTCGGCGGGGCGGGTACAATCGGTGGCTTTGCGGTTGATCTGCGACCGGGAACTGGAGATCGAGGCCTTTAGGGCTCAGGAATACTGGTCCATCGATGGCAAGTTCGTGACGCCCCAGGGGGCTGAATTTTCGGCCTCCCTCAATTCAGTCGGCGGTCAGAAGCTGGCCAAGCTTGACATCAAGGACGAAGCCGCGGCACGCGCGATCGAGCAGGCGGTGAAGGGCCAACGCTTCTCGGTCGACACAATCGAAAGCAAGCCTGCCCGCCGCCATCCTTACGCGCCCTTCCGGACATCGACGCTGCAACAGGAGGCCTCTCGCAAACTCGGCTTCTCCTCGGCGCGGACCATGCAAATCGCCCAGCGGCTTTACGAAGGAGCCGACATCGGCGGCGAGACTGTGGGTCTCATTACCTATATGCGCACCGATGGCATCGAGATGGCGCCGGAGGCGATTGCCGCTACGCGCAATGCCATTCTCAAGACTTTCGGCGAGCCCTATCTGCCGTCCTCGCCCCGGCACTATACCACCAAGGCGAAAAACGCCCAGGAGGCCCATGAGGCCATCCGCCCGACGGAGCTTTCGCGCGCGCCCGCCAGCGTACGGAAATACCTCGATCCTGATCAGTTTAGGCTTTACGAGCTGATCTGGCAGCGCACCATCGCCAGCCAGATGGAAAGCGCCGAGCTGGAGCGCACCACCGCCGATCTCGGCGTGCAGGGCCGTGACGGCAAGCACTATACGTTCCGCGCCACGGGTTCGGTAGTGAAGTTCGACGGGTTCCTCAAAGTCTATCACGAAGACCTCGACGATGAGGAAGACGAGGATGCCCGCCGCCTGCCGCAGATGGCGCGGGGCGACTCCATTGGCGTCAATGCCATCGATGCCAATCAGCATTTCACCGAGCCGCCACCGCGCTATTCGGAAGCCTCGATCATCAAGAAGCTGGAAGAGCTCGGCATTGGTCGGCCTTCGACCTATGTTTCGATTCTCTCGACGCTGCGGGATCGCGGCTATGTGCGGCTCGACAAGAAGCGGCTCATCCCCGAGGACAAGGGGCGCGTCGTCACCGCGTTTCTGGAGAGCTTCTTCCGGCGCTACGTCGAATATGATTTCACCGCGAACCTCGAAGAGCAGCTTGACCGCATATCGAACGGCGAGATCGACTGGAAACAGGTGCTCCGCGATTTCTGGAAGGATTTTACCGCGGCCGTCGGCGACATCAAGGAACTGCGCATCACCAATGTGCTCGACGCGCTGAACGATATTCTGGCGCCGCATATCTTTCCCGCCCCCGCCGATGGCAGCGGTGCCCGGGTTTGCCCCTCGTGCGGCAATGGCCAGCTTTCGCTGAAGCTTGGAAAGTTTGGCTCCTTCGTCGGCTGTTCCAATTATCCGGACTGCAAGTTCACCCGGCCGATGACGGCGGGTGGCGAGTCGGCTTCTACCGTGCCTGCTGAAGGCATCGAGCTGGGTGCTGATCCAGAAACGGGCGAGAAAGTCACCCGCCGCTTGGGGCGCTTTGGCCCGTATCTGCAAATGGGCGAGGCTGTCGATGGCGAGAAGCCGCGGCGCGCCTCGATCCCCAAGGGAACCAATCCCGATACCATCGATCTCGAAGGCGCGTTGAGGCTGCTATCGCTTCCCCGCGAGATCGGCGTGCATCCGGAAACCGGCAAACCCATCGTCGCCAATTTCGGGCGCTTTGGACCTTTTGTGCTGCATGACGGCACCTATGCCAATCTGGATTCATCCGATGAAGTGTTCACCATCGGCATCAACCGCGCCGTCGACATGCTGGCCGAGAAGAAAGCCAAGGGATTTGTCAGGGCACGGCCTGGCGCATTGAAGGATCTGGGCCCGCATCCCGCGGGAGGCGGCAACATCCAGGTGATGTCGGGCCGCTACGGCCCCTATGTGAAATTCGGGAAAGTGAACGCCACCCTGCCCCGCGACATGGACCCGCAAGCAGTGACGTTGGATGAAGCGATAGCCCTCATCGCCGCCAGGGCCGGGAAGGAGCCGGCAAAAAAGAAAAGAACCGTGAAAAAGAAGCCGGCGAAAGCGAAGAAGGCGAAAACCGCAGCTAGCGCTGTACCCTAAACTGCCATCGCCGGATTTATTCCGGCGACCCATTGTGCCGAATGATCCGCTGCGGGCGAGTTGAGAAATGGGTTGCCGGGACAAGCCCGGCAATGACAAAGGTTTGAGGATGGAATCGGCTGCGGGCGAACTGAAAAATGGGTTGCCGGGACAAGCCCGGCAATGACAAAAGTTGGGGATGGAAAAGGTTTACGCTGTCTACCTCCTCGCCAGTAAACCCTATGGGACATTGTATATCGGCGTTACGGGTGATCTCATCTCGCGCATTGCGCAGCACAAGGCGCGGGAAATCCCCGGCTTCACACGACGATACAAAATCCATACGTTGGTCCGGTTCGAGAACTTCGGAGAAGTTGACGCTGCCATCAGCGGGAAAAGACCATGAAGAAATGGCCTCGTCAGTGGAAGATCAACTTAATCGAGGGCGATAATCCGGGCTGGATTGATTTGTACCCGCAACTTCTCTGAAAGACAGCATGGCGAAATCCAAGAAAACGAAACCCGGCATCCCCTCGGAGGCGGCGATCCTCGAGTTTATCCAGACCTCTCCCGGCACCGTGGGCAAGCGGGAGATTGCGCGGGCTTTCGCCATCAAGGGCGGCGACAAGATCGAGTTGAAGGCGCTGCTGAAACGGATGGCGGAGGACGGCAAGCTCGCCAAGCGGCAGAAGAAGCTCATCGATACGTCCACGCTGCCGCCGGTCACGGTGCTGGAGGTCACAGGCATCGACAAGGATGGCGAGGCCTATGGCGAGCCCATCGAGTGGGACGAGCGCACCGCGGGGAAGCCGCCCCTTGTGGTGATTGAAGGGGGCGAGCCGCCGCGCAAAGGGGACAGGGTGCTCGCCAAGATCGGACCCAGCCGCGATGGCCGTTACCGTTTCAAGGCCCACATCATTCGAAAGCTCTCTGAGCAATCGAAGCGTATTCTTGGCGTCTACCGCACGGTGAAAGGCCAAGGCGCCCGCGTCGTTCCCGTCGACAAGAAGGCGCGCAATGAATTGCAGGTGCTGGCCGGTGACGAGAATGGCGCGCAGAATGGCGAACTGGTCGAGGTCGAGATTTCGAAACAGCGCGCGCACGGTTTACCGCAGGCGCGGGTGCGCGAACGGCTTGGCGACCTTGGCAATCAACGCAACATCTCGCTGAT
>JBGTNZ010000182.1:0-6884 GCA_041742805.1 Aestuariivirga sp. | reverse complement strand
TCCATATTGAGCTTGCCCAGCATCACCGCACCATCGCGCCAGAGATTGCTCGTCACAGTCGATTCATAGGGTGGCTTGAAGTTGTCGAGCACATGGCTCGCCGCCTGGGTGTGCAAGCCCTTGGTGGCGAAGAGATCCTTGATGCCCAGCGGAATGCCTTCCAGCGGGCCAGCTTTGCCTTTGGCGAGTCTGGCATCGGAGGCCTTCGCCATTTCGCGAGCCTTTTCGGGCGTCTCGACGATATAAGCGTTGAGTATCCGCGCCCGCTCCATTGCCGCGAGATACGCATCGGTGAGCTCAAGGGCTGAGAAGTCTTTCGTTAAGAGCCCCTTTCGTGCCTCAGCTATTGTCAGTGACGTTAAAGAAGTCATCAGAGTCGAATACTTAATCAACGTCTGACGCGGTAAAAAAGCGATTTACAGGTTCATTGGTGCAAATCACATAATAATAACCCGTTCTTTTGATACTTTTGTCGCCGCCTTCTATTCCAGAGCCGACTCCTCCATTGGTAAGCTGGAGAGAATAACGACGCAAAAGGGTGACATCAGATTTACTCAGTCCGTATTCGCCAACGTCAGGAAGACCCTGAATTCGTGGGTCCATTAGAGCGGTATCCAACTTCGGTTGAGTGAGCTTAAGCGGTTGAGTAACGCTCAACAAATCCTTGTGGACCCAACGCGCCACTATCCCAGCAGTTAAGGATGGGAATTCCGCCATCTCTGATGCGGAGTCATAGAACTGAGAAATTCTGACCCAATCTCCCTTAGTTTCGAAAAATTCGACCACCTGTCCTCTATAGAGGATATTTATGCTGGGGCATTTCGTGGAGTCACAAAGTCGCACGTTTGCTTTGTCAGCCGTGACGAAAGCCTTTTCGGCAGCGAACAAATCCTCCCCCATCGATGACAATGTCATCGTAGCGAGCGTTGATATCTCCAGAATTCTCTTGATATTAGCGAAAGTCATCACTCAACCACTCTAGGCACTATGAAGAAATTATCTTCCTGAGCGGCGGCGTTTTTCACAATGTCGGCTGGATAGTGGCCATCGGTCACTTCATCCTTCCGAGACTTCATTTTCATGGTGACGACGGAGGTGAGGGGCTCGACGCCGGAGATGTCGACCTCGTTCAATTGTTCGATCCAGTGTAGGATGGAATTCAGCTCGCCCGCGAGGCGGGGCACGTCCTCATCGCTCACCTTGATGCGCGCCAGCCGCGCCACGCGCTTGACGGTTGCTTGATCGACCGACATTCCATGATCCCTCAACTAACCAAGGGCTGGATAGCATCAGCCTAGGCGACCCGCAACTTGGCTTTCTGCCGGCCATTTGCGTCGAAATTTTCAGGCTTCAGCCAGGTTTCGAAACCATCGCGCACCCGGCGCCAATCCTTGTCCAGCATGGCATACCAGGCGGTGTCGCGATTGCGGCCCTTGTTGATGAGGTGCTGGCGGAAAATTCCCTCGAAGGCGAAGCCGAAGCGTTCGGCTGACCGGCAGGACGGTGCATTGAGGGAATTGCATTTCCATTCAAGGCGCCGGACGCCGAGATCGTCGAAACAATGGCGGATCATCAGGAAGATCGTCTCCGTCGCCTCGCGTGTACGCTGGAGGCTTGGTGACATCCAGATATGGCCGATCTCGATCACGCCATTGTCCGCATCGCAGCGGAGGAAGGAACCCATGCCGCAGGCTTTACCCATATCGCGCCGGATGAAGGCGTAGAACCAGGGATCGCGCGAGGCCTCCCTGCCCTTCAGCCATTCCTCGAACGGCTCGAAGGATTCCCATGGGCCGTAACCAAGATAAGTCCAAACGTGGCCTTCAGGGTCGTTGCCGGTGAAAGAGTTGTAGAGGTCCCTTGCGTGCTTTGCAGCGGAAACGGGCTCCAGCCGGACCCAACGCCCGGGCAAGGGGCGCATGTCCGGCTTGTTGCCTGGGGGAAGCGGATCGACGAGAGGTCCGACGGGGCGCTTATTTTGCTCGGGCATATTGTTATCCTTTTGCCGCACATAGCAAATCGGCTAGCAAGGCATCATGGCCACTTCCGATGTCCCTCTCAAGACCGCTTTGCAGGCGGTGCCATCGCCGTTGCGGCTCATGGGACTCGATCTGGGGACGAAGACCATCGGTGTGGCAACCAGCGATCTGACACGCCAGATCGCGACGCCGATTGAGACCATCGCCCGTAAAAAATTCACCGCGGACGCCGAAAAATTACTGGCGATCGCTGCTCGTGAGAATGTCGGCCTTATCGTCCTGGGGCTCCCTGCCAACATGGACGGGAGCGAGGGCCCGCGAGCTCAATCCACCCGCGCCTTTGCTCGCAATCTGGCCAAGCTCACCAGCATTCCGATTGTCTATTGGGACGAGCGGCTTTCGACCGCGGCCGTCGAGCGCATGCTGATCGAGGCCGACGCCTCGCGTGTGAAGCGCGATTCCGTTATCGATAGGCTCGCCGCCGCATGGATATTGCAGGCGGCGCTGGATTCGTTGAGATGACCAAATTCACGTGTCATCGCCGGACTTGTTCCGGCGACCCATGGTGCCACATATCAGGTGTTAGAGAGTTTGCTGCCATGGGTTGCCGGGATAAACCCGGCAATGACAAAGCGGGGCAGCGATGACCTCCACCTTCGAAACTCTCCTCCCGGTCTTCCTGCTGATCGCGCTTGGCTGGGGTTTGCGTTATCGCAATGTAGTGCCGGAGGATATGTGGCGGGGCATTGAATTGCTCGGCTACTGGGTGTTCTTTCCGGCGTTGCTCGGCGACACGCTGATCCGCTCCGACATATCGCAACTGCCTCTCACCGGCATTGCCTTCACCATGATCGGTGCGTTTCTTACAATGACTCTCATATTGCTGGCGGTACGCAAACCTATAATGGCGGGTCTTGCCATCGCGGGCCCGTCCTATTCCTCGTTGTTCCAATGCGCCACGCGCTGGAACGGCTTTATCGCTCTTCCGGTGCTGGCCAAACTCTATGGCGATGAAGGCGTGGCCCTTGTCGCCGTCGTTATAGGCTCGCTCATTCCCATCTCCAACGTCATGTCGGTCTATGTCGTGGCGCACAACGCCGCGGGCCGCGAGCTCAGCTGGCGCGAGACGGCTTACATCGTCTTTCGCAATCCGTTTATCTGGGCAACAGCCATCGGCCTCCTCATCAACTTCGCGGGGGTAACAATTTACGCGCCCGTGATGACTGCGATGAGCACGCTGGGGGGAGCTGCCATCGCCTCGGGCCTCCTTATGGTTGGAGCGGGGTTGTCGACTCACGACGCCATCCGGCCCTCGCCCGCCGTTTGGATCGGCACTGTCCTCAAGCTCTTCGGCACGCCGGCCCTTGTCATCCTCTGGAGCCTCGCCACCGGTGTTACGGGAACCGCTTTTGTCGCCTGCCTCGTCTGCGCTTCAGTGCCAACGGCCATGAGTTCCTATGTGCTCGCCCGGCAAATGGGCGGCGATGCGCCGCTGGTGGCCACCACAGTCACGATTCAAACCATCGTCTCGTTCTTTTCGATCCCCATCATGATAGCGCTGGCGCGAGTGCTTCAGTGACCGCCGCCTTTGTCGCCCTGCTTCCGGTGTTCATCGTCATTCTTGTGGGCTTCGGCTTGCGGAAGTCGGAGCTGATCGGCGAGGCTCATTGGGCCGCCGTGGACCACGTCTGTTACTTCGTGCTGTTTCCCGCAATCTTCTTCAAGGAAATCATTGCCGCCGATTTCTCGGGGATTCCGGTGTTCGGCATGGCGCTCGCCATGGCGCTGGCGGTCCTAACGATGTCCGCGCTGCTGCTGGCCTTCCGCCGCCCGCTCTATACAGCGCTTGCCATCGATGGCCCGCAGTTCACCAGCCTCTTCCAGGGCGCCACGCGCTGGCACACCTTCATCGCTTTCGCGATCATTCCCATCTATTTCGGGCCATCGGCCCTCGCGCTAGGCGCTGTGAGTGCCGCCGCCATGACGCCTTTGCTCAATGTCATTTGCGTGGTGGTGATGTCGCTGCTCGTCTCCGGCCGGTCACCGGAAGCCAGGACCATCCTCCTCGCCATCGTCAAGAACCCCTTCGTCATTTCCACCGTCGGCGGGGTATTGTGGAAAGTGTTGGGCTTGCCCACGCCTGCCATGGGCATTCAGGTTCTCGACATGATCGGCAAGGGGGCTCTGGGCCTGGCGTTGCTCACGGTGGGCGCGGGGCTTCGCATTGACGAAGCGATCTCGGCCAAGGCGCCCGTGCTTGCCGCGACTGTGCTCAAGCTTCTCGTCATGCCTGTTATCATGGCGATCTGTCTCAAACTCTTTGGCGTGACGGGGCAGGCTGCCGCAGTGGCCATGCTTTGCGCCGCCGTACCCACAGGCTCAGGCGCCTATGTTCTGGCCCGGCAAATGGGGGGCGATGCACCTCTCGTCGCCAATATCCTGACGCTTCAGGTAATCTGCGCCGCCATCACCATCCCGCTGGCGCTCTGGCTCTTCGGCGCAATAGGATAACGGGATGGGGCTTGCCGCCCCACCAAATCCCCCCTACACACCCGGTTTTAATGACATCGCCTCAGCGCCCGCGTGCCCTTCTCAAGTCCCAGCACCTCTTGGCGATTGAGGATATCTCCCCACCCGAAATCGTGAGCCTCCTCGATCTCGCCGAGAAATATGTTGAAGTGAGCCGCCAGATCGACAAGCGGCATGCGATGCTGGCCGGGCGGACCCAGGTTAATTTGTTTTTCGAAGCCTCGACGCGGACGCAAGGGTCCTTCGAGATTGCCGGTAAGCGCCTGGGCGCCGATGTGATGAACATGGCAGTTGCGGCATCGGCTGTGTCTAAAGGCGAAACGCTTCTCGACACGGCCATGACCATCAACGCCATGCATCCGGATTTTCTGGTGGTGCGGCATCCCTCTTCAGGAGGGGTCGAACTGCTGGCCCAAAAAGTCTCCTGCGCCGTCATCAATGCCGGCGATGGCCAGCACGAGCACCCGACGCAGGCGCTTCTCGATGCGCTCACCATCCGTCGCCGCAAAGGCCGCATCGAAGGGCTCATCGTGGCGATCTGCGGCGATGTGCTGCATTCGCGCGTGGCGCGTTCCAATATCCATCTGCTCAACAAGCTGGGAGCGCGGGTGCGTGTGGTCGCGCCCTCCACGCTGCTGCCCACCGGCATCTCAAATTTCGGTGTCGAAGTTCATCGCAACATGGCCGATGGCCTCGCGGACGCGGACATCGTCATGATGTTGCGCTTGCAGCTCGAGCGCATGGCGGGGTCGTTCGTTCCATCGCAGCGAGAATATTACCGCTTCTTCGGCCTCAATGAAGAGAAGCTGCGCTTCGCCAGGAAGGATGCACTGGTGATGCATCCGGGGCCGATGAATCGCGGTATCGAGATCGATTCGAATGTCGCCGATGGCGTGCAGTCGGTGATCCGCGAGCAGGTGGAAATGGGCGTGGCGGTGCGCATGGCGGTGTTGGATGCGCTCTCACGCAATTTCCCCGGCGGAGGCAACGCATGATCTCGCCCAGCGCCAACGCACGCCGCGCCTATGTGAATGCCGGCATCATGGCGCCAGCCCAAGGTCTGCACGGCAAAGGCGGCGTGTTGATCGAGGACGGATGGATTTTAGCAGCGGGGCCGAAGGTGACGCGCGAGAGTGCGGGGTCTGGCGCCGCTGTCATCGACTGCGGCGGCCTCACTCTCATCCCTGGTCTTGTGGACATGCGGGTGTTCACCGGCGAGCCAGGCACGGAATACCGCGAGACACTGGCAAGTGCGTCCGAAGCCGCTGCGGCGGGCGGCGTCACCACCATGATCGTCATGCCCAACACCCAGCCGGTGATCGATGACGCGGCCATCGTCGATTTCATCTTGCGGCGCGCCCGCGATACGGCGCTGGTGCGCGTTGCTCCCATGGCCGCGATCACCAAAGGGCTCGGTGGCGACATGATGACGGAGATCGGCGGCCTCAAGGAAGCCGGAGCGGTGGCGATCACCGATGGCACCAAGGCCGTCGGCAATGCCAATGTATTCCGCCGCGCGCTCACCTACGCCAGGGATTTCGACATGCTGGTGGTGCAGCATGTGGAGGAGCCGGCACTCGCGGCGGGCGTGATGAATGCCAGCGAAATTGCCGGGCGGTTGGGGCTTTCGGGCATTCCCGCCATGGCGGAAGTGATTTTGCTGGAGCGAGACTTGCGGCTCGTCGAATTGACGGGTGCTCGCTACCACGCCTCCCAGATCTCGTGCCGCCACTCCCTTGAGGTGATCCGCGCCGCCAAGGCCAAAGGTCTGCCCGTTACCTGCGGCGTGTCGATCCATCACCTCAGCCTCAATGAAAACGACATCGGCGCTTACCGGACCTTCTTCAAGCTCTCGCCGCCGCTCCGCACCGAAAACGACCGCCGTGCTCTGGTCGAAGGTGTGGCCGATGGTTCTATCGATGTGATCGTCTCCTCGCACGATCCTCAGAGTGCAGACACCAAGCGGCTGCCCTTCGCGGAAGCAGCCTTCGGCGCCATCGGGCTCGAAACCATGCTGTCCGCGGCGCTTGCCCTTTATCACAATGGAACCGTGCCCTTGGCGCGGCTGGTTGAAGCGATGTCCTCAAAGCCCGCCGAAATTCTGGGCCTTGAAACCGGCAGGCTGGAAGCGGGCGCTCCCGCCGATTTCGCGCTGGTCGACCTCACCCTGAACTGGACCGTGAAAGAGGAGCTCTTGCGTTCCCGGTCCAAGAACTCGCCCTTCGAGCGCCGCACGCTGGAAGGCCGCTGCGTTGAGACAATCGTTGCGGGCCACAGTGTTTACACTTACGCTCATCCGTGAGTGTGGAGTAAAAATGCAACGAAAGTACCTTTCACTGTTCTCCTCTCCCAGAGGGAGAGGAAGGGGCCCAAGCG
>JBGTNZ010000181.1:0-4414 GCA_041742805.1 Aestuariivirga sp. | reverse complement strand
AGTTTCCGCTGCATGGCGGAAAGCTGGTCCTTGAGCGCCTGCAGATCATCCTTGGAGGGGGACTGTTCGGCTGGCGGGGGTTGCTGGCCCGCCTGCCCGGTGGCGGCGGCGAAGGGATTGAACACCCGCATCGCATCGTTGAACATCGCCATGTTGCGCTGGGCATGGTCCTGAACGGACTTGAACGGATCTGCCCCCCAGGCTTCCAGCATCTGCGCGCGAAACTTCTCCTGATCCTTGCCCAAATTTCCCAGCGAGAATTCGAGAAACCCCGGAACGATGGCTTGCATGGAATCGCCATAGAAGCGGATGAGCTGGCGGAGGAAATTTATGGGCAACAAGGTGGTGCCCTTGCTCTCTTCCTCGAAGATGATCTGGGTCAAGACGGAGCGGGTGATGTCGTCTCCCGTCTTGGCGTCGTAGACCACGAAGTCGGTTCCGGCTTTCACCATGACGGCAAGATCGTCGAGCGTCACATAGGTGCTGGTGGCCGTGTTGTAGAGGCGCCGGTTGGCGTATTTCTTGATGACGACGGCGCTTTGGGGTGGTGTCTTGTCCTCACTCAACGCGCGTAACTCCCGATTGCACCGCAAAAACTGCGCTCCGCAGTGCACAATTGCAAGCGCAAAAAAGTTGACGGCCGTACGATTTATGTCGCATTGCACAACACTACATGAAGGCATAAGCAGGTGGTGATGCAAGGAGCAGCAATGGCGGGCACGGGAAATCCAGTAGTCATCGTTTCGGCGGCGCGAACGCCGGTGGGATCGTTTAACGGGGCGTTGTCGAGCGTTCCGGCTTCATTTTTGGGAACCGTGGCCCTCAAGGCGGCGATGGCGCGAGCCAAAATTGAGCCTGCGGACGTGGATGAGGTGATCCTGGGGCAAGTGCTTACGGCGGGGCAGGGGCAAAACCCGGCGCGCCAGGCAGCCATCAACGCCGGTATCCCCAATTCCAGCCCGGCCTGGGGCATGAACCAGCTGTGTGGCTCCGGCCTTCGCGCGGTGGCGCTCGGCTTGCAGCAGATTGTCAATGGCGATGCGCGGGTTGTCGCCGCGGGCGGCCAGGAATCCATGAGCAAGGCGCCCCATGTGGCGCATCTGCGGGAAGGCGTGAAGATGGGCGATTGGCAGCTCATCGACACCATGATCAAGGATGGCCTGTGGGACGCCTTTAACGGCTACCACATGGGCTCAACCGCCGAGAACGTGGCGCGCCAGTGGCAGATCACCCGCGATGTGCAGGACAGTTTTGCGGTGGCGTCCCAGAACAAGGCCGAAAAGGCGCAAGCTTCCGGTAAATTCAAGGACGAGATCGCGCCGGTCACGATTGCCACGCGCAAAGGTGATGTCACGGTTTCCGACGACGAATATATCAAGAAGGGTGTGACGGTGGAGGGCATCTCCAAGCTGAAGCCAGCCTTCGCCAAGGACGGCAGCGTCACCGCGGCCAATGCTTCGGGGATAAACGATGGCGCCGCTGCCGTGATTCTGATGAGTGCCAAGGAAGCGGAAAAGCGCGGGCTTGCGCCCCTTGCCCGCATTGTTTCATGGGCAAGCGTCGGGGTCGATCCCGCGGTCATGGGCTCTGGACCCATCCCCGCTTCGCGCACGGCTCTCAAAAAAGCCGGATGGAAGATGGAGGACCTCGACCTCGTTGAAGCCAATGAGGCCTTCGCGGCACAGGCCTGCGCTGTCAACAAGGACATGGGCTGGAACCCGGATATCGTGAACGTCAATGGCGGTGCCATTGCCTTAGGTCATCCGATCGGCGCATCCGGCGCACGCGTGCTTACTACGCTGCTTTATGAAATGGGTAAGCGCAACGCGAAAAAGGGCCTTGCCACCCTATGCATCGGCGGCGGCATGGGTGTCGCCATGTGCGTCGAACGCTGAGAAGGGATCACGGTCATGGGACGAGTTGCTGTTGTGACAGGCGGGAGCCGCGGCATCGGCGCTGCCATTTCAAAGGCATTGAAAGCGGCGGGCTACCAGGTCACCGCAACCTACGCCGGCAACGACGAGGCCGCGAATGCCTTCAAGACTGAAACGGGAATCCCCGTTTACAAATGGGATGTGGCAAACACCGAGGCCTGCGCCGCCGGCCTGAAAAAGATCGAGGCCGATCTCGGGCCCATTGAAATTCTGGTGAACAATGCGGGAATTACCCGCGACAGCGCTTTTCACCGCATGACTTGGGAACAATGGCATGCCGTGATCAACACCAATCTCAATTCCCTGTTCAACATGACACGCCCTGTGATCGAAGGCATGCGTGCGCGGAAGTTTGGACGGATCATCAATATCTCATCGATCAATGGCCAGAAAGGCCAGTTCGGCCAGACCAACTATTCAGCGGCAAAGGCCGGCGATCTCGGCTTTACCAAGGCTCTCGCCCAGGAAAGCGCCAAGCTTGGCATCACGGTCAACGCCATCTGCCCGGGCTACATCGCCACTGAAATGGTCATGGCCGTACCACAGGACGTACGCGAGAAAAGCATCATTCCGCAAATTGCCGTGGGCCGTCTTGGCGAGCCCGAAGAGATCGCCCGTTGCGTTGTCTTCCTCGCCAGTGACGACGCGGGTTTCATCACGGGATCCACGCTGACCGCCAACGGCGGCCAGTATATGGTGTAATTTCACACGCTCGTGTCATCGCCGTCTCCGGAACAAGTCCGGGAATGTTCGGCGGCCAATGGTCAGAAGGAAATGAAGAATGAACGAGCTTCAATCAAAATTACTATTCACCATTCAGATTAGCCTTCATCCAATACAAGATATGGGAATGACTCCGCACGGGCATCGGCGAATCTGCCCGGTTTCGGGCGGCAGCTTCGAGGGCCCGCGGCTACGTGGGGTCATTCTGCCACATGCTGGCGGTGACTGGTTGCTTACGCGTGCCGACGGTTCGTTCCAACAAGATGTGCGAATGACACTGCAAACCGATGATGGTGCGCTCATTTTGATGACATACCGTGGCGTGCGGTATGCGTCCGTGGAGGTGTCGGCCAAGATAGCGCGAGGGGAGCCAGTCGACAGGAGCGAGTATTATCTGCGCACGGCGCCATTCTTCGAAACCGGTTCCGAACATTACGCATGGCTCAACCACATCGCTTCAGTGGGCGTCGGCGAGCGCGTGCCGAACGGTGCGAAGTATGAGGTGTTCCAAGTGCTTTAGGGTTTGATGGACCCGATTAGCCGCCAAGCGACGATCCCAAGTTCGGGGATGGATATGAAACTGAAAGCGGACAACCTGCACTGCGAGCGGGGCGGACGGACAGTCTTCCGCGATTGCAGTTTCGCGCTGAAGGCGGGCGAGTTGTTGCAACTTACCGGCGCCAATGGCTCGGGCAAGACGTCGTTGTTGCGGTTGATCGCCGGGCTGGGCGAGCCAGTGGACGGTGTATTGACCCTTGAGGGCGGGCACGCTGAACTTTCCATCGGTCAGCAGACGCATTTCATCGCCCATGGCGATGCGGTGAAGACCGCGCTTACGGTGGGTGAGAACATCGGTTTTTGGGCGGAGTTTCTCGGCGGGGGTGAGGCCGATGCGGCGCTGGCTGCGTTCGATCTTCGACGCCTTGCACATTATTCGGCGGGATTGCTTTCGGCGGGACAGAGGCGGCGGCTGGCACTGGCGCGGCTCGTCGCGGTGCCCCGTGTCCTGTGGCTGCTGGATGAACCCACGGTGGGGCTGGATCAGGCCTCGCAAAAAAAACTTACCGGGTTGATGGCGGCACAGCTTGCCAAGGGCGGCATGATCATCGCCGCAACCCATGGGGCATTGGGGCTTGAACCGCAGGTGCGCCTGGAACTTGGAGCCAGTTCGTGAGTCTCATCTGGGCGCTCATCGGCCGCGATCTCACGCTCAACATCCGGCAAAGCGGCGGGGCGGGAACAGCGCTCGGGTTTTTCCTTGCCGTCGTGGTGCTGCTGCCCATAGGCCTTGGTCCCGATCAGGCGTTGTTGCAGCGGCTGGCGCCGGGCGCCTTGTGGATCGCCTTGCTGCTCTCGGTGCTTTTGTCGGCTGACCGCATCTTCCAGCAGGACTACGAGGATGGCTCGCTTGACATCATGGCCATGGGGCCGGTGCCGTTAGAGATCATGACCTTGGCCAAGGCGGTGGCCCATTGGCTGTCGACGAGCTTGCCACTGGCAGTTGCCGCGCCGGTACTGGGCTTTTTGATCAATCTCGATCCTGCGGCCATTGCGCCGCTGGCGCTTGCCATGGCGCTGGGCTCGATCACCCTCTCGCTGCTCGCCGCCATTGGTGCTGCGGTAACGGTGGGGCTGAGGCGCGGTGGCCTTCTGGTGTCGCTGCTGGTGCTGCCGCTTTATGTGCCGGTGCTGATCTTTGGCGTCGCGGCCTCCTCCGGCGGCCCCGATATCGCCACATCCGCGCTGCTGATACTGGC
>JBGTNZ010000180.1:0-5701 GCA_041742805.1 Aestuariivirga sp. | reverse complement strand
GTGGCTGCACCGGTAATGCCGAATACACAGCGCATCGCCCCTCTCCCAGAGGGAGAGGGAGGGGCCCAAGCGAAGCTTGGGAGGGTGAGGGGACACGGTCTTTAGCGTTAGGCACCGTATCCCCTCATCCTCCCATCGCTTCCGCGCTGGGCCCCTCCTTCTCCCCATGGGAGAAGGGACTTACTATTCAGCCAGGACACGGGTGGTCGGAAAGGTGATCTCGGCGAGCGTGCCTTTGCGGGGCTCGCTGCTGATTGAAAATTTCGTGCGATTGGCCTCCGCCAAGGCTTTCGTAAGTGGCAGGCCCAAGCCCGTGCCCTGGGCATCGCGGCCTTCAGTGGTCACGCGGCGGAAAGGCTGGAGGGCCTCGCGCAATTGCTCCGCATCCATGCCGATGCCTGTGTCCTTCACCAGTAATTTCAATTCACCCGCGGGCGTCACCTGGGCCGAGACGATCACCTGTCCGCCGGGATCGGTGAACTTGACGGCGTTGGAGAGAAGATTGAGCATGATCTGGCGCATGGAGCGGAGATCGGCCACCACGTTCGGAAGCTCCGGCGGCAGCGTTTTTCGCAAAACCACGCGCGCCGAGGTCGCCTGCTCCTGCAGCATCTTCATGGCGTGCTCGGTGACATCGCCGAGATTGACCGAGGTGAAATTAAGTTCAAGCTTGCCCGCCTCCACCTTGGACAGATCGAGAAGATCGTTGATCAGCGACAGGAGATGGCCGCCCGACGCATGGATGTCGTTGACGTAGCCCCGGTATTTTTCATTCTCGATCCGGCCGAAGCGCTGCAGGCGCATGACTTCGGAAAAGCCCATGATGGCGTTGAGAGGGGTGCGCAGTTCATGGCTGATGCGGGCGAGGAATTCCGATTTCTGCCGGCTGGTCGCCTCGGCGGTTTCCTTGGCCTGGCGAAGCTCGGTTTCGGTCTTCTTCCAGTGGGTGATATCGCGCACCACGGCACAGAAGGCCGCCTGCGATTTGGGGGCTTGCAGTTTGCCAAGTGTAAGAAAGAGCGGGACCGTGCCGCCTTGCTTGACGACCGCGGTCACTTCGCGCCCGTCATTGAACACGCTGGCGAGACCAGGGCCCTGGAGGGCCGCGAAGTAATCGCGGAGCACCTTGCGGCTATCGGAAGCGATGAGATCGGCAAATGGTTTGCCGGCCACCTCGGCGATGCGGTAGCCGAAAATTGCTTCAGCGCCGGCGCTGAACGTGTGGATCCGTAATTCGCCGTCAAGGGTGATGATGCCGTCGGCGGCGGTATCGAGAATGGCGCGAAGTTCTTCATCCGCTTCCGGCAAGGGAGCTTTGACCGGGTCTGGAATGATTTCTGCAACGGGGGCTTTGGCTTCGGTTTTGGCAGGAGGAGGCGGCGCCGCCTTCGGCGCTGCGGCGGGCTCAAGCACAAACTGCCGCGCCGGGCCATTGAGCCAGGGAATGAGGCTCGCATGCACTCCCGCCGTGACGGTTACGCCGGTTGAAGTCTTGATTTCTGTTTGCGGCACCGAATTTTCGAGGCTTGCGAAACGATCGCTCAAAAGCTGATCGTTGACGACGTCTTCGGCGCTGTTGTGGCCGGTGAGCTTGCAGAAGGCGGAATTGGCGTAGAGCAGAAGCCCTTCCCTGGCGAACAGCATCGCGTCCGCCGAACGATCGATGTGGTTCCGGACAATATCGGGAATATGAGGGAGCTTGCGGCGGGCCTCCGGCGGGGGCGGAGATGCCGCTTGGGATTTCACAGGCATCGCGGGCAGGGGAGGCTTGGGAGGGGCCTGAACCGGTTGCGATGGAACAGTGTTCAACTGCAATTCAAGCGCCCGGCGCTCCGTGATATCGTCGAGCAAGAGCAGGCCATGGGCGCCATCGGAGGCGATCCTGCGTGCCGTGAGCCGAAGATCGCGCGGACCAATGGGCATGGCAACCGAGCGCACAACGCTGATGGTTCCGGCCTGCTCCAGACGCGCCAAAATTTCCATGGCCGCAGCCTCATCGCCGAGAAGGCCCGCGAGGCTGGCGCGCTGACGAGGCCCAAGCAGCAGCAGCGCGGCGCTGTTGAGGTGGCGAATGGCTCCATCCTTGGCCATGAGGGCGGCGGCGGTGGGGAGCAGATCGAACGCCCCAACAATATCCGCCCGCAGAGCCTCGGCCTCAACCCCGGTGGTCCTTGTCGCCACAACCAAGAGGCCCATCCGGCCATCGGCGAGCGCATAGGCCATGGATTTGCATGTAAGCGGAGCCGCCCCGCTCGACGGGAAGTGCATGAGGGAAATGTCGGCTTCCCCGTTGCGCAAGGAGCGCGACAGCTTTGTGACCAGCTCGACGCCTAGTTCCCTGATATCGAAGGGGCGGTCGATCAGGTCGAAGAGGGATTGGCCGCCGAAATAGGCGATGCCGGCGGTATTGGCCCATACGATGCGGGCGCGCGCTCCATCCCAGAGCCAAGCCGCTTCCGGAACATCGCGCAAATCGTCCAGCGTTGGCGTATTTTCCGGCATACCGGATAATTAGACGAATTCTCTTGAATTCGTCCACTTTTCATTAACTCTTTGAAAAACATACCGCATGTTGCGGTGCAAGATATATGTTGCAATGCACCATAAGCATAATTATATGACGGGTTATCAGCACCAGGAGCGAAACAATGTCGAACAACAAGAAAGCGAGAAATGAAATGAACACTGAAATTCCGAATAACGGCGCGGCTTACGCGCAGAAATCCGTCGATCAGGCCCAGGCGGCCTTCGAGAAGGCCAATGACATGGCCCACAGCAACGCCCAGGTCTTCGATGCGGCAGCGAGCGCCTACAAGTTTCGCTTCGCCGACATTCAGATGAAGGCCATGGAGATCACCCAGATCAACTTGAACGCAGGCTTCGCCTTCGCCCGCAAGCTTTTTGCGGTGAAGGAGCCGGCCGAGTTCTTCGCCCTCCAGCAGGATTTCGCGCGCGAGCAAACCCAGGCCTTGCAGCGCCAGGCCACCGAACTCGGCGAGCTGAACATGGCGCTTGCCAAGGAAACCCTGAAGCCGGTGCAGGAAGGTTTTTCGAAATCCTTCGCCGCTTGATTTCACATATCGTGCCGAAAAAGGCCCGCAACGCTTGCGGGCCTTTTTGCTGCCTTGAATTTGCGTACGCCAGAGCTTACTAAGCGGGCCTTGGATGCAGCTGTAGCTCAGTTGGTTAGAGCACTAGATTGTGGATCTAGGGGTCCCCCGTTCGAGCCGGGGCAGCTGTACCACTTTTCGTTTACGGCAGGACTTTAGCGGGCCATTTCTTTCCCGAGTCCGAAACGAATGTCACGCGATCGTTTTCGCCGGTAACGTCGTAGCACACCCATGCCGGATCGGGCGGCCACTGCGAACAAAACCGGTCACCTCGGACTTCCCAGCCGCCGTTTTGGGCCTCCGTGCCGGTGAGCTGATAAAGCGTATTGCCATTCGCCTTGAAAGATTGCGTCCAGCCCGCACCATTTTCGGTGTTGCCCGCGACTCTCTTGTCGCTGATCGCCGCCTTGATCTCTTCACCGGTGAGCTTGCGCTCTTCCGCCAGCGCCATGGTGGTAAGCCCCGTCAAGGCCACCATGAATGCGCCCGTGAATATTGCTCGTTGCATGCTTTGTAACCTCCCTTGCTTTGATTGTTCAGAACCGTACTGCCGGCGCTTTGTCCAATCAACGGTCAAATATTTCAACGGATATGCCGATAGGCAAGGGTGGTGAAGAAGGGTTCGAATACCTTGGCATTGGTCAAAGTCTTCAACAGCACGACGGCATCCTTGAAACGCCCTTTCGCGTAGGCCTCCGCGCCAACCTCTTCCTTAATGCGCTGCGATTCCCCGGTGAAACAAGAGTCGAGAAATTTTCCGGTGACTTTGCGTCCGCCAACGAGTTTCAGCTCAAGCTTGCGCCATTGCCAGATCTGGGCCCGGGCGATTTCCGCCGCTGCGGCATCCTCGATCGTGTTGCCGATGGCTACCGTGCCGCTTCCCCTCAGCCAAGCCGCCATATATTCCGTGGAGAGACGGATGTTGTCGCGAAGCCCAGCCTCGGTCCTGGTGCCTGGGTGAATTTCCAGTAGCTCCTGCTGGCCCACCTTCACATCCTCGCGCGCCACATAGAGGTGGTTCGATGTCGGCATGAGTTCGTTGAATATTTTGAGGGCGGCGGGCACAAGCTCCGGGTGTGCCACCTGGGTTCCGTCGAAACCGTTTCGCGCCGCGAATTCCGGGTCCCCGGCGCTACCGCCCACGGCGAAGCAGCCGCGCCGGTGGCAGGTTTTGACCATGAGAGTCGAACAGGCCGCGAGGAACGCTTTCGATGGATCGATCTGGGAACGGTCGGGCAGCACGGATTTCTTGGCGCCGGAAAACGTCTTGATGAAAGAGAACATCAGGCCGGAGTGGCCTGAGCTCAGCCCCGCCATGTGATCGCGCAATTCGAAAATGATTTCGTCCATCTCGAAGGCGGCCCCCACCGTTTCGATCGTCACGGTGGCCTTGATGGTGCCGAGTCTCAGGCCAAGGAGGCTCTGGGCGAGGATGAAAACCTGATTCCACAGCCTGGCTTCCAGATGGCTTTCGAGCTTGGGGAGACAGAAATAGGGCCCGGCCGTTTTGGTCAGAGCCGTCTTGGCGTTGTGGAAGAAATACATGCCGAAATCGAAAAGCCCGGCCGCCGCCGGCTTTCCGTCCACTTTCATGTGCGCTTCATCGAGATGGAGGCCGCGCGGGCGCACCATCAGCACGGCGGGCTTGCCCGAGAGCCCTTGTCGCCTGCCCGAGGCGGGCTCGATGAAGTCCATCTTGCTCGTCCAGCGATCCATCAGATTGATCTGGCCCTGCAACATGTTGTCGAAGGTGGGCGAATTCGAATCCTCGAAGTCCGCAATATAAACCTTGGCGCCGCTATTGAACGCCTCGATTGCCGTCTTGCGGTGGGGTGGCGCGATGATCTCGACGCGGTGGTCCTGAAGGCTTTGCGGAACCGCCGCGACCTTCCAGCTGCCGGCGCGGATCGCGGCGGTGCCCGTAAGGAAATCGGGCAGCATGCCCTGGTCGAATAACTTCTGGCGCTCGGCCCGCAGCGCCAAAAGCCGCTGCCGCTCGCCCTCGAAGGCGCGGTTCAGTTGCGCCACGAGAGCGACCGCCTGGGGCGTCAAAACCCGGCCATAGCCGGGTTGGCTTTTCGCCGTAAAAATAACGCCCTTTGGCAGCTTTGCCATATCCCGTCCCCCTCGGCCCTGAATAGGGCCGCAATCGGCACGGGGCAAGCAATTCAACAGTACGCAAGGCTGATTGTTGACCCACAATAACTGGTTTGACATAACATCCGCGGAAACAGTTCAGTAACTTAAATAGGATGGCATTTTGAATATCTCGGTTCTCCACGGGCTGGCTTCGAACAATTTTGAAACCACGCCGTTCGCACATATCGTGCGCGATCGTGTTTATGGCGATGATCTATATGGAAGGCTCGCGAAGTCCTTCCCGCCGCCCAACCGCTTTGTCGCCGGGTTGACCGATATCGCCAGCAATCAGGCGATCCGCATCCCGGCAGGCGACATAATCGACAATCCCGAATTCGATGCCCTGTGGCGCGAATTTTTCGCCCATCATACTTCCCGCGAGTTCTGGCTCGAAGTGATCGCAGTGATGGGCGAGGGTATCCGCGCCGCACACCCCAATCTCGAGAAAATGT
>JBGTNZ010000179.1:0-9209 GCA_041742805.1 Aestuariivirga sp. | reverse complement strand
TCGCAAGTGGATATTTTCGTCACCGACCGGCCGCCGCCTGATGCACTCGTCGATTTATGCAGGCACAGCGGCGTTCAGCTTGAAATAGCGGGAGGCGTTTCCGAGCCAGCGCATGAGACCGAATCCGCCACATGATCTACGATCTTTTTATTATCGGCGGCGGCATTAACGGCTGCGGCATCGCGCGAGATGCATCCGGCCGGGGCCTGAAAGTGTTTCTCGCGGAGCAGGGGGATTTGGCTTCCGGCACCTCTTCCGCCTCAACCAAGCTCATCCACGGCGGTCTCCGTTACCTTGAACATTGCGAGTTCAGGCTGGTGCGCGAGGCTCTGGTCGAACGGGAAGTCCTGCTGAAATCGGCGCCCCACATCATCTGGCCGCTGCGTTTCGTATTGCCGCATCATCAAGGACTCCGCCCCCGGCCGCTCATACGGTTGGGCTTGTTCCTTTATGACCATATTGGTGGACGCCAATTGCTGCCGCCTACGCGCAGCGTCGATTTACGCAGCGACGAGACAGGACGGCCGTTGAAGGAAGAGTTCACGCGGGGCTACGAATACTCCGATTGTTGGGTGGAGGATGCGCGCCTTGTTGTCCTCAACGCCCGTGACGCCGCGAAACGGGGGGCTGAAATACGCACCCGGACAAAATGCAAAATCGCACGGCGGATTGACGGCGTCTGGGAGCTCACCACGGTTGACGAAGCCGGAAAGGAAGATACGGTCCGCGCCAAGGTATTGGTTAATGCGGCAGGCCCATGGGTGAGCCAGGTTCTGGGGGAAGTGGTGGGCCGCAACGTGCCGGACAAGATTCGGCTGGTGAGGGGCAGCCATATCGTGGTCGACAAGCTGTATGATCACGACCGCTGCTACATCTTTCAAAATGCCGATGGCCGGATTTGCTTTGCCATCCCCTATGAACAGAACTTTACGCTCATTGGAACGACTGACGAAGACCACGTTGGGGATTTGGAAGCGCCAAGCATATCCGACGACGAGACTGCCTATCTGCTCGCGTCGGTGAATGAATATTTCGAACGGCCCGTCACCCTTGAACAAGTGCGATGGACCTACTCGGGCATCCGGCCGCTCTACGACGATGGGGCCAACAAGGCGCATGAAGCGACCCGGGACTATGTGTTGAAACTCGACGCGCCCGGAGGGAAGGCGCCACTCTTGTCCATTTTCGGTGGAAAAATCACGACCTTTCGCAAGCTCGCTGAGGCCGCCCTGGAACAGATCGCACCGTACTTTCCCGGCGCTGGGAAACCATGGACTGCCGCGGCATCGCTTCCCGGCGGTAACTTCTCCTTTGGGGACGTTGAAACTTTCATAAGCGAACTGCAACGCAAATATTCCTTTATGACGCCGCGCAATGTGCGGCGCGTCTTTCGAGCCTATGGCACCGAAGCCGAAGCGATCTTCAACGGCGCGCGGTTTGCCCAGGACATGGGCAAAAACTTCGGACTGCTGACCGAACGCGAAATTGCCCATCTCACCGAGAAGGAATGGGCCTTGACGGCTGATGACATTCTATGGCGCCGTTCCAAGCTGGGCTTGCATCTTTCAAGCGATGAACAGGAGGAGCTTCGCCAACATCTGTCGCCGGAAACCAAAACCAAAAAACGCAAGCGTGTATCGAGTTGACCATGGCGGAGCTTATTCTCGCCATTGATCAGGGCACAACGTCATCGCGCGCCATCATCTTCGACAAAAACTTGCAGCCCTTGGCGAAAAGCCAGAAGGAATTCCGGCAGCACTTCCCCAGATCCGGATGGGTTGAACACGACCCGGAAGAAATCTGGGCATCCGTTGTGGCGACATGCAAGAGCGCCATGAAAAAGGCAGGCGCCAAGGCGGCCGGCATTCGCGCCATCGGCATTACCAATCAGCGGGAAACCGCGGTGATCTGGGATCGCGAGAGTGGCCAGCCCATCCACAAGGCTATTGTTTGGCAGGATCGCCGCACGGCCGAGCTTTGCGCCACCCTCAAGTCGCAAGGGCATGAGCAACTGTTTGCTGAAACAACCGGCCTATTGCTCGATCCCTATTTCTCGGGAACGAAGATAGCCTGGCTGCTGGATCATGTTAAAGGTGCGCGCGCGCGAGCTGAAAACGGCGAGCTGTGTTTCGGCACGATAGACTCATTCCTGATCTGGCGCCTCACCGGCGGCAAACTTCACGCGACGGACGCCACCAATGCCTCGCGCACTCTGCTGTACAACATACACAAAGGCGACTGGGACGATGCGCTGCTGCGGATTCTCAACATTCCGCGCGCCGTGCTGCCGGAGGTGAAAGATTGCGCCGCCGATTTTGGCGCGACCGACCCAAAACTTTTCGGCGCACCCATCGCCATCAGCGGCGTGGCGGGTGACCAGCAGGCGGCGATGATCGGTCAGGCCTGCTTCAGTCCAGGCATGATGAAGGCCACTTATGGCACCGGATGTTTTGCGCTGCTCAACACCGGAGAAAAGGCGGTCGCCTCCCATAACCGGCTTCTGACCACCGTCGCCTATCAACTCGAAGGCAAAAGAACCTACGCCCTGGAGGGGGCCATTTTCATCGCCGGCGCCGCCGTGCAATGGCTGAGGGACGGGTTGAAGGTAATCAAGCGAGCCTCCGATACGGCGGCGCTGGCCAAAGCCGCGGATGCAAGCCAAAATGTTTATCTGGTGCCAGCCTTCGTTGGTTTGGGAGCGCCCTACTGGAATGCGGAGGCCCGCGGTGCGCTGTTCGGTTTGACGCGCGCAACGACCAACCGGGAGCTGGCCCGCGCCGCGCTGGAATCCGTCTGCTATCAAACGCGCGATCTTCTCGAGGCAATGCGGAAGGATTGGGGCTCCGCCGGCGAAACAATTCTTCGCGTGGATGGCGGCATGGCGGCGTCCGATTGGACCATGCAATGCCTTGCGGACATTCTTGCGGTTCCCGTCGACCGGCCGGAGATTTTAGAGACGACTGCGCTCGGCGCGGCCTATCTGGCGGGCCTCAAATCGGGTCTCCTTGCCGAGCCCTCAGTTTTCGCGAAGACTTGGAAACTCGAGAAGCGTTTCTCGCCCAAAATGGACACCGCCACGCGTGAAGAAAAATATGCGGGCTGGAAAAACTCCGTCCGGAAGTTATTGGCGTGAACCAGTGATGAGAGTTGTCATTCGATTTTCGCCGAACAGCAATAGCGGCAGTCGACTGAGGAACATCCTCAACCCATCCTTGCCTCTGTCATACCGAAGACTGGTGGGCGATACTGGACTCGAACCAGTGACCCCTGCGATGTGAACACAGTGCTCTACCAACTGAGCTAATCGCCCGCTTTCAGGGTGCGCGGGGTATAAGCGCGCACTGGGTGGGAAGTCAACAACGGCGGGCCGTTTCCATGAAGCGTTATCTTCTTCCACTGCTTGTTGTTTTATTGTCTCTCATGGCCTTTATGTTCTTTTCGCCGCTGCGTGCCTTCAACGTCCTTGTTCCCTTCGACGCCGGGGGTGTGGAGGTCATCTCCGGGCTCGCCTATGGGCCGGGTCGCCGCCACAAGCTCGATGTTTACAAGCCTCGATCGATGACGAGGAAACTGCCGATTATTCTCTTCGCATACGGCGGCGGCTGGGCGTCGGGCAATCGGGCGGGATATGCTTTTGCCGGCAGGGCCTTCGCGTCGCGCGGGTTTTTAACCATCGTGTTCGATTACCGGCTGGTGCCGGATGTCGTTTTTCCAGACTTTGTCGAAGATACGAGTGCCGCCATCGCGTGGGCGGCGCGGCATGGCGGAGATTATGGTGGAGACCCATCGCGCATCTTTCTCGTGGGCCATTCCGCCGGCGCCTATAATGTCGCCATGGCGGCCCTTCAAGATCGCGGACGGGTCGTCAAGGGCGTTGCCACCCTTGCCGGCCCTTTCGACTTTCTGCCGCTTCGTGATTCTTCCGCTATCGCGGCGTTTTCAGCCTGGCCAAACCCTGCGGAGACTCAGCCGGTCAACAAGGTCACTTCAGAAGCGCCACCCTTTCTGCTGTTGACCGGAAATGCCGACCGTACCGTGGCCCCGCGCAATTCGCGTTCGCTGGCACGGCGCCTGGGCGCAGCGGGGGTTGCCGCGGAGATAAAGGAATATCCGCGTATCGGACATATCGGCATACTGCTCGCACTGGCGCGTCCCCTGCGCTGGCGGGCGCCAGTGCTCGACGATATCGAAACCTTCTTCAAGAATTTGCCAGCAAGTCCTGGATTGCCGCAAACCCCTCATCAAAGTGAGCAATGATACGATCCGGCCGGTATTCGGAAATCGGCCGCGGCGTATAGCCAAAGCTGACGGCGATCACCGGGACTCCTGCGGCGCGAGCAGTGAGGATGTCAGTCTCGCTGTCGCCCACCATGATGGCCTGGGGAGCGTGGAGTCCTAACCGCGCTACTGACTCATGGAAGGGCCGGGGATCGGGCTTGGCAATTCCAAGCGTATCGGGGCCAACCACCGAGCTAAAATATTTCTTCATGTCGAGCCTCTCAAGGAGGCGCATAGAAAGCCATTCGAGCTTGTTCGTGCACACGCCGAGGGCAAAGCCTTCATCGCGCAAGCGGTCAAGCAAGGCCAGAAGGCCCGGAAATGCCGTGCTGCCAATGGCGATGTTATCGGCATAGTAGGCCACAAAGCTACGGTAGTGGGGTTCAGTATCGAAACCCTCCGGCAAGCCGCCGGTTGCGATCAGCCCGCGCGCAATCAGGGCGCGCGCGCCATGCCCGGTGAAATCGCGCACTTCATGGAGGCCAACGGGGTGCCTGCCGAGGCTTTCCAACACATGGTTGGTGGCCCGCATCAGATCGGGCGCTGTGTCCACCAATGTTCCGTCGAGATCGAAAATAACCGCGCGATCGCGCATAGATGCCCTGCAACCTGGTCCGTTTGTTCCGCTTGTCACCCTATGCTAAGACGCCGCCAACTCGATAATAGGAGGTGACGATGGACATTCGCAAAGGCCAGGCGTTGCGCGACATACTCAAGGACAAGTCGCTGCTCAAGGACAAATGCTACATCGACGGCAAGTGGGTTGGCGCCCCATCCACGATAGATGTCACCAATCCCGTAAATGACGATGTAATCGGCACTGTCCCCAAGCTGGGAGCGGCCGAGACCAAACAAGCGATCGAGGCGGCGCAACGGGCCCAGAAGGAATGGGCGAAAAAGCCCGCCAAAGAACGCGCCGGGATTTTGCGCAAGTGGTTCAACCTCATGCTGGAAAATCAGGAGGACCTGGCCCAGATCATGACCGCCGAGCAGGGGAAGCCGCTGCTCGAGTCGCGGGGCGAAGTCGCCTATGGCGCTTCCTTTATTGAGTTCTTCGCCGAGGAAGCAAAGCGCATCTACGGCGAAACCATCCCGTCGCCCTGGCCCACCTCGCGCATTCTGGTCATCAAGCAGCCAGTGGGCGTGGTGGCGGCCATCACGCCGTGGAACTTCCCTAATGCCATGATCACCCGTAAGGCCGGCCCCGCGCTTGCGGCAGGCTGCACCTTCGTCTGCAAGCCCGCTGGCGAGACGCCGCTTTCGGCACTGGCGCTTGCTGAACTTGCCGGACGGGCTGGAATGCCGGCCGGCGTGTTCTCTGTTATCACCGGTACGGCGCGCGAGATCGGGGCGGAGATGACATCCAATCCGATCGTCCGTGCCCTGACATTCACGGGCTCCACCGAAATCGGCCGGGTGCTCATGGCCCAATGTGCCCCCACCATTAAAAAGGTTGGGCTGGAACTTGGCGGTAATGCACCCTTTATCGTCTTTGATGACGCCGACCTTGACGCTGCCGTGCAGGGCGCCATCATGTCCAAATACCGCAATGCCGGGCAGACCTGCGTCTGCGCCAACCGCATCCTCGTGCAGGACGGCGTTTACGACGCCTTTGCCGACAAGCTCGCTGATGCCGTGAAGAAGCTTAAGGTCGGAGACGGCACCGAGGCAGGCGTCACCACCGGCCCGCTTATCAACAGGGCTGCGGTCGCCAAGGTGAAAGAGCATATCGAGGACGCCGTCAAAAAGGGCGCCAAGGTCGTTGTGGGCGGCAAATCCCTTGGCGGCAATTTCTTCGAGCCCACATTGATCCGCGATGTCACCACCAGCATGGCCGTGACCCGTGAGGAGACTTTTGGTCCCGTGGCCCCGCTGTTCAAGTTCAAGACCGAAGAGGAGGCCATCGAGATGGCCAATGCCACGGAATTCGGCCTTGCCTGCTATTTTTACACCCGTGACATCGGCCGGGTCTGGCGGGTCGCCGAAGGTCTCGAATACGGCATCGTTGGCATCAACGAGGGCATCATCTCCGCCGCGGAAGCGCCCTTTGGGGGTGTCAAAGAATCGGGCCTCGGCCGGGAAGGTTCGCATCATGGCATCGAGGAATATGTCGAAATGAAATACATGCTGATGGGTGGGCTCGGAAAGTGACTGCCGGCGAACAAAAAAGGGCCGCCGCCAAGGCGGCCCTCGACTATGTGAGGCCGGGCATGAAGCTCGGCCTTGGAACAGGCTCGACGGCGCGGATTTTCGTCGAACTCATCGGCGAAAAGGTGAAGGCGGGACTGGATGTCGCCTGCGTCCCCACGTCCGAGGAGACGCGCAAACAAGCCGAAAGTCTGAATATTCCGCTGACCACGCTGGAGGCTCATCCCTTTCTCGATCTCACCGTTGACGGCGCGGATGAGTTCGACGCCAACTTCAACGTGCTGAAAGGCGGCGGTGGGGCGCTGCTTCGCGAAAAGATCGTGGCCTCCTCGTCGCGCCATATGGTGGTGATCGCCGACCAGTCGAAGAAGGTTGAACATCTCGGGACCGTCCCATTGCCGATCGAAGTTGTCCCCTTTGGCGTGAAGGCAACCGCCTGGAAGATCGAACACGCCTTTCGCTTCGCGGGCATCAAGGACGGCAAAATGGCGCTGCGCGTGCGCAATGGCAAACCCTTCCGCACCGATGGTGGACACGCCATTATCGATTGCTCCCTTGGCAGGATTCCAGATCCCAACCGGCTTTCCAGCGCTCTTTCGATAATTCCGGGCATTGTCGATCACGGCCTGTTCATCGGCATTTGCGGCATTATTCTCATGGGCACGCCCGAGGGCGTTACTACCTTCAGAAAGAAATAGCGCAAAAGCGCATGGTATCCTTCGATTACGATCTCTTTGTCATTGGCGCGGGCTCCGGCGGTGTCCGCGCCGCGCGCATTGCCGCCAAACACGGCGCCAAGGTTGCCGTGGCCGAGGAATCCCGCGTCGGCGGCACCTGCGTGATCCGCGGCTGCGTGCCCAAGAAACTCCTCGTCTATGCGTCGAAATTCGCGGAGGACTTCGAGGATGCGGTGGGCTTCGGCTGGAACTCGGCCAAGGTTTCCTTCGACTGGGCAACGCTCATCGCCAACAAGGACAAGGAGATCGACCGGCTCAACCTCGCTTATATCCGCAATCTCGAAGCAGCCGGCGCCGAACTGATCATGGAACGCGCCGAAGTGGCGGACCGCAATACGCTCCGGCTGGCATCGGGCCGAACGGTAACGGCTAAGTACATTCTCGTCGCCACCGGCGCGGCACCCTTCATCCCGCGTTATCTGCCCGGCAATGAACTGGCGATCTCCTCCAACGAGGCCTTCCATCTGGACCGGTTGCCGGCCCGCATCGTCATCGTCGGTGGCGGTTATATCGCGGTCGAATTCGCCGGTATCTTTTCCGGTCTCGGCGTCGAGACGATCCTGATCTATCGCGGCGAGCAGATCCTGCGCGGCTTCGATAAGGATCTTCGCGATCATCTTGCCGCGGAAATGACGAAAAAAGGTATCGAGATCCGCACCCAGGCCGACATCGCAAAGATCGAACGCTCGGGGAGCGGCGTCCGCGTGACGCTGACGGATGATGCGGCTTTTGGCGCCGGACAGGTCATGTTCGCAACCGGCCGGCTGCCCCATGTCGTGAACCTCGGCCTTGAGAATGCGGGTGTTGAGCTGACGCCACATTATGCGGTGAAGGTGGATGATTATTCGCGCACTACGGTGGACAATATCTACGCCATTGGCGATGTGACCAACCGAGTCAACCTGACTCCTGTGGCTATCCGCGATGGCCACGCCTTCGCCGACACGGTGTTCGGCGGCAAGGACATCAAAATTGATCATACGATGATTCCGACAGCGGTGTTCTCCCAGCCGGAAATCGGCACGGTGGGATTGACGGAGGAGGAAGCCCGCAAGCGCCACAAGACCATCGACATCTATAAGTCTTCGTTCAAACCGATGAAGCACACGCTTTCGGGCCGCGATGAGCGGATGCTGATGAAGCTCGTCGTCGATGGCGCGTCTGACCGGGTGCTCGGATGTCATATCTGCGGGCCGGACGCGGGCGAGATGGCGCAGCTTTTGGGTATTTCCCTCCGGCTTGGCGCGAAGAAATCGGATTTCGATGCCACCATGGCGGTTCATCCCACCGCCTCGGAAGAACTGGTGACGCTTCGCGACAAGTGGATGGCATAGCTCAAGCCGCGCCCATCCGGTTCCAGGCGTCAAGACCGGCGATCTTGTAGGCCTCGGCCAGTGTTGGATAGTTGAAGGTGTTGTGAACGAAAAATTCGACGGTGCCTTTGAGGTTGATCACCGCCTGGCCGATATGAATGAGCTCGGTTGCGCCTTCGCCGACGATATGAGCGCCAAGCAGGCGGCGGGTGTCGAGCGCGAAGATCAATTTCAGAAAACCGGAATTGACACCCATGATGTGGCCGCGGGAGGTTTCACGGAATCGCGCCACGCCGCATTCATAGGCGATACCGCTTTCGCGCACCTGTTCCTCCGATTGGCCGACCGTTGAGATTTCCGGCACGGCATAAATGCCATAGGGAAAGGTCTCGGGCGGCGGCGGCAATGTAACACCGAAAGCGTGACAGGCGGCAACGCGCCCCTGTTCCAGCGAGGTTGAAGCAAGGCTCGGAAAACCGATGACATCGCCAGCGGCATAGATATGGGGCACGCTGGTCTGGAATGTTATCGGATCAACCTTGATGCGGCCGCGATTGTCGATTTCAATTCCCACGGAATCAAGCCCGAGGCTGCCGACGTCGCCACTGCGGCCCGCCGCATAGAGCAGGACTTCGGAACGCACAACGCGCCCGTCGGCGAGCGTAATTTCGACGCCGTTCAATCTGGTAGCAATATCTTTCACAGCGCTTCCCAGCCGGATTGTCATGCCGCG
>JBGTNZ010000178.1:0-7437 GCA_041742805.1 Aestuariivirga sp. | reverse complement strand
AGGCTCGCCTTGCACCTCGAGTCAAATCCGGGCAAAACCCGGAACACCGGAGACGTGGCCGAGTGGCTGAAGGCAACGGTTTGCTAAATCGTCATACGTGTTACAGCGTATCGAGGGTTCGAATCCCTCCGTCTCCGCCATTAAATTCTTCATCTATTTGATATCACGAGATTGATTTTAATGCGCCCTACCGTCTGTCCTACCAGCAAGCCCGGTTTATTGGCTGGCGAGGCCTCACTTCATGTCGCAATGCCCAAAATATAAATTTGTCATTTGAACGGTGAGGTAGGTCGCTTGCTGCCCGTCGCCGCCTCGATTAGACGAACAATTGGGAATGCCCCGGATCAGGTTCGGCTACTGAGTCCACTTCGTCTCCGCCGTCGCAACACTTGCACAACTGGAAGCCATGCTGGATATTGCAGGGTTAAGCAACGTATACAGAGGAAGTAATGGCCTTTCTGCGCCACCCGTTGTGCTCCCCATATCGTATCGTGTGGGCTTTGATTGGCAAGCGCAGCCGGCCGGTGGACTACATCTATTATGCTTTTGCCCGTCATGTGTGGCGCCGGCGCACCATCACAAACTACGCCATCCTCACGCTTCTGTTTATGTTCTGGCCTATCATTTATGTCGGGGCGTGGCTGAGATTTACCTTGGGTTCGGGCGTCAAGGTGCAAAGACTCACGGACAAAAGCGTTCTGCGCCAGACTGGGGAACAGCTGCGGCTGGCATGGCTTTATGCTGTATCGCCAGAGAAGTATTACAATTTCGATCTCTATGAGGATGTCCGCCGCGGACGTGCCGACGAGCACATTATTCGTTTCGTCTTCAAAGGGGGCGTGCACAGCCTGATCGCCGAATGGCAGAAGCGAAACAACAAAAGCGTCGGCAAGAGGCTGGTCAACAACAAATTCAAGTTCGACAATTTTTGCCGCGCCAACAACGTGGCCTCCATTGGATCGATTTGCGTCTATGCCCCCGACGGTAGGCTTAGCTGGGCCGACGGGGTCGAGCCTCGCTTGCCCGAACGCAGCCTCTTTCTTAAACCGACCTATGGCAAAGGCGGGCGCGGCTGCGAGCGGTGGGACTATACCGGCCAGCGCCGCTGGTGCCGCTACGGGACTGGTGAACGGGCCGGCGATGTCGGGTTACTGGCGCGCGCCAAGGAGCAGGCGGCCAAAAACGGCGAGTCAATGCTGATCCAACCACGCGCGATAAACCATCCCGAGCTACAGGACCTTTGCGGAGCGGCGCTTTCATCGATGCGGATCATGTCGGTGCGCAACGGACAAGATGACGTCGAAGTGCTCTTTGCGGTGTTCAAGATTTCAGGCCGAGGTCAAAGCGTGATTGATAATTTCCATGCCGGCGGTTCGGTCTGCAAGGTTGACATGGCGACGGGCGAGTTGGGGCCAGCAACGGACTGGGGCATCAAGCAGCCGGGGCGCTGGCTCGACGAGCATCCGGAAACCGGGGCACAGATTACTGGCCGCCGCCTGCCGCTTTGGAACGAGACGATCCAGGTGGTGCGCCAAGGCCACCTCGCATTCAAAGACCGCATAGCGGTGGGTTGGGATGTAGCAATTACCGAGGACGGCCCCCGCATCATCGAAGGCAACGGCCAGTTCGGCCTTGACATGGTGCAACGGACTTATCGCATGCCGGTGGGCAATTCGCGTTTTTGTGAGCTTTATGCCTGGCACATCTCGAAGGCCGCGAATGCGCTTTGGGGAGGCGAAATGAGACCAGTTCCACCTCCAACGCCAAATCAGCGTGTTGGTTGATAAGGTGGACTATATTCTGAGCAAGTATTTCATCGCCATGCGACGGGTGATTTCGCGCGCAGAACAGCGCCCATGCTGCGTTCGTGCGACTACTCCTCAAAGCGATCCGTGCCGTCACGATCGCGGTCGTATCGTCTCGTGAGCGGAAACGGCGGCAACCAGGACTCGCGACGGACGATCCAGCTTTCGTAGGTTGGCATCATTTGGTCTGGGGCATCCAGGGATCCCAGGTTCACTTCGATTTCGTCTGCGCTGCGTGCGAAAATAGACGAGCCGCAGCGGGGACAGAAAAACCGCCCGGCGTAGTCGCGTGTTTCGCCATCGATCGTCACCGCATCCTGAGGGAACACCGCGGAAGCGTAAAAAAGGGCCCTATGATGCTTGCGGCAGTCGAGGCAGTGACAAAGGCCGACCCGGTATGGCAGTCCCGATGCCACAATTCGGACGTTGCCACACAGGCAACCGCCGGTGAATCGGTCCATGCTGCGTCTCCTCTAAAATCAAGCGGTCGGAATGGTTACTACGAACAGCGCTGTCATGCTATGGGAACTCAGTGCAGCCAAAGGGCAAATGCGATGGCGTTCGAGGATTTAAAGGCGCAGATCAGCCTGCTGGTGAGCCAGATCAACAATCAGCCCGAAGATGTGCACGAGCTTTATGAATCGCTGCATCAGAAGCTGAACGAGCTCCGCGCCACCGGTCAGGCGTTGCCCGCCGACTTGGTGGAGCTTGAACGGCGGATGCTGAAGGAATTTCCGAAAAGGTGAAACTGCACGGCGTCATCGCGGCGATTGTCACCCCGCTTGACGGCAGGGGCGAGCCGGATGCCAAGGCGTTTTACGATCTCGCTTGCTGGCTGCTGGCGAATGGCTGCGACGGGCTGAATGTTCTCGGCACCACCGGGGAGGCCACGTCCCTTTCCGTCGAGCAGAGAATGCGGCTTATGAAAGCGGTGGCGGCATCGGGATTGCCGATGTCCCGGATGATGGTGGGCACGGGTGCTGCGGCCATCGCAGACGCCGTAACGCTCACCCGGCATGCAGCCGATTGCGGCTTTGCCGGCGCGCTGGTTCTGCCGCCTTTCTATTATAAAAATGTGCCTGATGACGGCGTGATGCGCTTTATCGGTTCGATCATCGAAGCGACGAAAACGATTCCGCTCTACCTCTATCATTATCAGCGATGTCGGGCGTTCCTTTCACGCTCCCTCTCGTGCAGCGGTTGCTGAACCGGTTCGGCGAGCGCTTGGCCGGTCTCAAGGATTCGTCAGGCGATCTTGATTATGCGCGCGCCGTGGCGCGGCTGGACACGAAGTTCGCGGTATTTCCCGGCACTGAAGCAAGACTCGGCGAGGGGTTCGCGGGCTGCATTTCGGCAACTGCTAATGTGACGAGCGCCATGTGTTCGCAAGCTGTCCATCACGGCGACGATGAAGCGCTGGCCTTAGCTGTCAGGATTCGCAAACTCATGGATGGCAAGGCGTTCGCGCCAAGCGTGAAGGCCCTGCTGTCGCGCATCCACGATCAGCCGGCGCTGGCGGACGTTCTGCCGCCCTTTGTGCCACTCGTTGATGAGGAAGCCGCCTCTTTGTTCGACGCTTATGAGGAGGCGATTTCTAGCGCTGGCTCTCGATCAATCGTTCGACCACGGCGGGCATGACGCTGGCTTCCGCGTTGGCGAAGGCGATGCGGAGATAATCTTCTTGATCGGGGCCGAACATTGAGCCGGGCAGGCACAGCAGATCATGCTCGCCCGCCAGCCGCTTGGCTACCTCTTTCGCTGTTTGCCCGGGGAAGGGATGTTTTACGTAGGCGAAAAAGGCTCCCGAACCGATCAGCCGATACGTGAGCTCTGGATGCTTGAAGGCTGTAACGATGGCTTGCGTGCGGTCCAGGATGATGGCTGCCTTTTCCCGCTTCCAGGAATCGAGATGCTGGAGGCCGAAGAGCGCGGCGCGCTGCGAAATATGGGGCGCGCTGATGGCCACGCAATCCAGAACCTTCTCGGCCTCGGCAAGGAGCTTGGGGCCCGCGATGATCGAGCCGACGCGGTAGCCCGTTATCGCGAAGACCTTGGAGAAACTGTAGAGCTGGATGAACGTGTCTTGCCAGCCGGGGCGCGCGAAAAGATTGTGCAGCGGTTCTGGATGCTTACGGAAATCCTTGTAGGTCTCATCGATAATGAGGGCGAGCCCGCGTTCGCGGGCGAGATCGTAGAACGCCCCGATCACCTCGGGGGGATAGACGGAGCCTGTTGGATTGTTGGGTGAGCACAGCATGATGGCCCGGGTGCGCGCGTCGATGGCGGAAGCCACCATGTCGAAGTCCGGCCATGGTCCGGCAGGTGTGAGACCGGGAACGAACCTTGGCTCAATGCCCAACATGCCGAGCCACATGTTGTGATTGAAATAATAGGGGACAGGCAGGATGATGTTGTCGCCAGCCTGCGCCAGCGCCAGCACGCTGGCGCAGAAGGCCTGGTTGCAGCCAGCGGTGATCGCCACATTCTCTACTGCCACTTCACCCTGATAATCCCGCGCCATATGGACGGCATGGGCGGCGCGCAAGGGGGTAATGCCGAGAATATCGGTGTAGAGGCTGGTCTCAGGCTCGTGAGCAACGCGCGCGACCTCTTCCTGCAAGGCCTCCGCCGGAGGGTAGCTCGGCACCGCCTGGGAGAGATCGAGCAGCTCCCGGTTGCGGAGATGGGCGGGCTTCGTCCACGTCATGGTTTCCGTGGCGGGAGGGGTTTCCACACGGCTTACGGCGGCATTGACGGCATACGGCATTCTGGGGCACCAAGTCGCTTTCGTGGGCGGAACATGCCGGGGTGCAAGCGTGAAAGCAATCAGGATCGAGCAGACCGGCGGGCCTTCGGTGATGCGCCTTGTAGAGGTCGAGGTGGGGAGGCCCAAGGAGGGCGAGATCCGCGTGCGCCACACGGCGATCGGCCTCAACTATATCGACACCTATCATCGCTCCGGCCTTTATCCGCAGCCCATGCCGAGCGGCATTGGTCAGGAAGCGGCGGGCGTGGTCGAGGAAGTGGGGCAGGGCGTCAAGGGCCTGAAGGTTGGTGATCGTGTTGCCTATGGCACCGGACCCATTGGCGCCTACGCGGAGGCGCGCAATATCGCCGCCGCCCGCGTCATCAAGATTCCGAAATCGATTTCCGATGAAACGGCGGCTGGCATGATGCTCAAGGGCATGACCGCGCGCTATCTGCTGCGCGCCGTTTACAAGGTAAAGCGTGGCGAGACGATTTTGCTGCATGCGGCGGCGGGTGGCGTTGGCCAGATTCTCGGCCAATGGGCCAAGGCGCTAGGCGTCAAAGTCATCGGCACCGTGGGCTCGGCGGGCAAGATGGCGGCGGCGCGCGAGCATGGCTGCGCCCATGTGATCAATTCGGGCGAGGAAGATGTGGTGGCGCGCGTGAAGGAGTTGACCGGCGGCAAGGGCGTGCCCGTGGTATATGATGGCGTGGGGCAGGCGACGCTGATGACTTCCCTCGATTGCCTAAGCCCCCGCGGCCTTTTGGTGAGCTTCGGCAATGCCTCGGGCCCGGTAAAGGCCTTCGATCTGGGCCTCCTCGCGTCGAAGGGCTCCCTTTATGTGACGCGGCCGACGCTTGCGTCGTTCACGGGGAGCGATGCGGGTTTGAAGGAGACAGCCGGAGACCTTGTGGAGATCGTCAAATCGGGCAAGGTCAAAATTCCGGTGAACCAGCGCTATGCCTTGGCGGATGCGGTAAAAGCCCACGAAGACCTCGAGGCGCGCCGCACCACGGGTGCGACGGTATTGATACCGTAAAGGAGCAGGAATGCTGAATACCAGGCAACCAACCGTTGAAGAAGTGATTGCGGGGTTTCCCCGTCTCATGGAGTTAGGCCGTGGCGAGGAAGCGGAAGCGGAGGCGCGTGCCTTGTATAGGCACTTTCCAGCGCGAGGCGATGTCAACGAGGCGCTGGCGCTCGTTCTGGTTAACCTTGGCAAGCATGGCGATGCCTTGCCGTTTGCCGAGACTGCGGCCCGGGCGGAGCCAAAAAACGCGGGCTACCTGATCAATCTAGGCCGGCTTTATCTAAAGTTTGAGTTGATTGAGGAAGCGCTGCCGCTGCTCGAGAAGGCTTTTCGTATCGATTCCTCCATGTATCAGGCGCCCTGGGCCATGGGCGAGTTTTTCCATGAGACGGGTAACGGCCGGCAGGCGATCCAATATCTTAAACAGGCGATAGCGGTTGCTCCGGCGACTCATAAAAGCCAAATCGAGCTTTTGCTTGCGGACAGCCTTTCCTCGCTGGGGGAAATAGACGAGGCCGAACGCCTCTTTAAGAAATTATGCGCGGATGAACATCGGCGCCTGTTTCCGCTGGTGCAGATCGCCAATCTTCGCAAGCACACCACCGGGTCTGAAATGTTCGGGTTGCTTCAGCAAGAACTCAACAACGCCGGCAACCGGCCAAGCGATTTTATGAGGCTGCATCTCGCCGTTGGCCGGATCTATGAAAATTCGGGAGAATACGCCAAAGCCTTCGAGCATTTCACGAAAGCCAAATCGTCGCTCAAAGCGAAGTCCGATATCAACCAATTTCGATCGGCGGTCGATAATTTGATCGAGTCTTATAAACCGGAAACCCTGCAGCGTTTTGCCGGATATGGCGATCCTTCGGGGTTGCCGGTGTTTGTTGTCGGCATGCCGCGCTCCGGCACCACGCTCACCGAACAGATTATCGCGGCGCATCCCAAGGGCGGTGGCGCCGGCGAACTCAATAGAATTGGCAGAATGCATCAAGGCCTCAATGAGGAAAAAGGCTCGGCTCACCTTTTTGACCGGATGGTGGAGGGGAGGCCGGATCGTTGCCGCGATTTGGCTGCAAAATATGTGAGCATGCTGAAGTTTCTGGCGCCGGGCGCCAAGCGCGTGGTTGACAAGATGCCGCACAATTTCGTGGCACTGGGTTTTATTGCGCTGTTCTTTCCCAATGCGCGGATCGTGCACTGCATTCGTAACCCAGCGGACAATTTCATCTCGGCATATCAGAACCCGATTAATCCAAATCATAGCTATGCCTATGCGGCGGAAAGCTACGCGCTATATTACAAAGAGTATCTTCGCCTCATGCAGCATTGGCAACAGCTGTTGCCCGGCCGCATATTCACGCTGCGTTACGAAGATATGGTGGCTAACCCGGAAGACAAAACGCGGCAACTACTGGAGTTTCTTGGGTTGCCTTGGGATGCGCGCTGCCTGCGTTTTCACGAGCGCGGCGCCATGGTGAAAACATTCAGCAGGCAACAGGTGCGCGAAGCGGTGCATCGTGGTTCGGTTGAAAGGTGGCGCAATTACGAGCAGCAGCTGCGGCCGCTGGTCGAGATATTGAAAGATGAAATGGCGTTGTGAGAATCTTTCACTACTTCGTCATCCCGGCGAAAGCCGGGATCCACGGCAAACACATATGATTCTCGCAGAGTCGTCACGCTGAAGGATGGACCCCGGCTTTCGCCGGGATGACGTAACTAGGAAGGCGCTAAATCGCCGGGCAGTCGCTGGTGGACTGCCGGGACAGTGTCTGCCAATTTTCGGCACAGGCGATGTGGCTGCACAGGAAGCCCGCCAGGTTCGTGGCGGGCACGGCATGGGCCAGATTGAGCGG
>JBGTNZ010000177.1:0-9287 GCA_041742805.1 Aestuariivirga sp. | reverse complement strand
TTCCCAAATAGAAAATATCTCCTCCATGTAAAGCGCGGGATGAAGCGTTATGAAATGCAGAAGCCGTTTAAAGACATAGGTTGCGGACCGCGTGCATTCTATTGCCTGCGGAACCACGGAGATAGCTCCCGGCATGCGCCTATCAATAAATTTTGCAGATTCGTTCGCCGTTAAATACCGGTGTTGGCGAAACTCCTCGGGAACCTTTGAGACGCCCATATAGACCGGAACAAAGGGTGCCGCTATTGAACTCACTTGCGTGTGCCAAAGCATTCGCAAATCATCGTAAGCTGGATTTACAAGCGGCACCACTTGACCGTATCCCGCAGTATCTCCCGTCAGTTTCGGCGTTCTGACAGCCCAGATCACATCCTGCAGAGAAATCTTCTCAGGCCGCTGTGCCCGGGAGAGCATTTCTGTCTCAATCCATTGGACGCCTTCCCAACGATGACGGCCATCGCCGTAGACCTTGTTGACATTGAACGCTTCGCCGGAATCCGGTTTGAACCAGCTCTGCTCTATTGCGAATGACACTAAATTTGGTGAATACAGGTAGTCTGGATGGCCGCTGGTAAGGTCTATCTCGCCTATGTAACCTGGTCGAGAAGCACGAATGCTGTTCTCATCCAATCGCTCGGCAGCCCACAAGTTTTGACCGCCGGCGAATTCAATTACGACCCACCCTTCATCGGCATCGGCGATCAAGTGGGAGTTCCCTCCGTATGTCGAATGCCCGTACTCAGCGATAAGCGAGCCAATCAATGCCACTCCCTCGCGGGCGGATCGCGCCCTGTCCAGGACAAGCCGCGCCAGATCGCTGTAGTTCGGACCGGTTTGATCAGGAGGGGTCATTGCTATCAGTTCTGGACGGGAAGGAGACCAGATGTCCCGAACAGCGACGCCGTATTCGTTTAAGCCGCCATTGGTGAGTGGCGCCGGCATCCCTTTATAGTAGCTGTAACTGACCCGGATATGCTTAGCCGTTTCCGGAACTTGCCTCACCGTGGACAAATGTCCGGGCATATCGGCATCTGCCGTCACCCCCACGGCAACGGTTTCGCCCGGTTTGTGATTTCCTTTGGGAATGATCTCGAGCCAATGGCTGGATGGTTCGTCACCATATCCGGCCAAGTACGCAATTCCGTTTTGCGTGTGATTTTTGCCAATGTACAGTCCGTAACTCATGGCCGCTTCCCAAGTGGGTTGGTTTTCAGATGCATGGAATCACGACGGGCCTATTTCCTGCGGACATAATGCGCTGTGCGTTCACCATGGCGGCCATATATTGGAAAGCCATGAGCAAAACTAGCACGCTTGCCCAACCGCCAGCCCTATGGTCCAGTGCACCGTGACTGCCAAATCCCGCATCAATCCCTGGATTGTCGTGTGGCTGTGCTTTGCCACGCTTTCCATCGTCATGTCGGCCCGGCAATCGGTTTCGATCATGACCGACGAATGGGCCAACACATTGGGCTGGTCCAAAACCTTCATCGGCTCAGGCCAATCCGTGGCGCTCATCATGGTGGCGATCTTCTCGCCCGTGGCCGGCAATCTGGCCGACCGGTTCGGGGCCCGCGTGATGCTGGTGGCGGGGCTTCTGATGGTGACGGCGGGATTGCTGGTGTTCGCCGCGGCGCCGACAGCGGGACTTTATATCCTCGGCTACGGGCTTATCGGCGGGGTGGGATTTGCCACCGCCAACATGCACCTGATTTCCACGGCGCTTGCCAAGATTTTCAGCGAGAATCGCGGGCTCGCCACCGGTATCGCCAATTCGGGAGCAACGGCCGGGCAGTTCATCACCGTGCCGCTGCTCACCATCGGGCTCACTTATTTTTCCTGGCGCTGGAGCATCATGGCTGTCGCCATCACCTGCGCCATCATGGCCGCGGTCATCTGGGTCATGCTGAAACCAACGACGGAAGAAGCTGCGCAAAAAACCGCGATGATTTCCGTGGAACCGCTGTGGGACCGTCTCAAGTTTCTTCTCACCAGCCCCACCTTCCACATTCTCTACTGGAGCTTCTTCATCTGCGGCATCACCACCACGGGCGCCATCGAAACACACTTCCTGCCTTACGCCGCCTTCTGCGGCATTCCGCCGGTGCCGGCGTCGGGCATCTATGGCTTGACCGCGGCGATCAATTTCGCCGCCATGTTCCTTTCGGGTTATCTCACCGACCGGGTGAACCGCCCGCTGCTCTTGGGCTCCATCTATTTGGTGCGCTCGCTCTCCTTCATCGTGCTGATGAATGCAGGCGCCAGCTATGAGATGATGATCCTCTTCGCCGTGATCTATGGCGTCTTCGATTATTCCACCATCCCGCCGACGGCGAGCCTTGTTGCCTCCCATCTCGGCCTCAAGATCATGGGCCTCGCCATGGGCCTGATCTCCGGCGGCCACGCGTTGGGCGGCGCGCTGGGCGCCTTTCTGGGCGGCTACCTGTTCGACCTCTTCGCCCGCTACACCGAAATGTGGTGGCTAGCCTTCGGCACGGCGATCCTGGCGGGGCTGATGGTGTTTATGTTGCGGGAGAACAGGATTGAGCGGGGAGTGGCGCCTGCGGTGGGATAAGAGGAAGGATTCACCTTCGGAGGTTATATGTCCTACTGCTTTAGATACCGCATAAGAATGTGTCCGAGATTGAACATCGAGGCGGGCGATAGCGCCAACATGAAACTTCCGGATATCCGCCTATGGTGGTGACCACACAAGGTGATGAAGTCCCAACCGGAACTTGGCTCATCTTCAATTGTTCCGGATTTCAATCAGAAGCTGAGGCGCAGTTTAGCGGAAAGAAATTTGGTGACGCTCTCTTGATGGCGGGAGCGACGGGCAATCTTGGAATTGATATAGGTTTTAGTCGAAGCACGCTTCAATTTAGCGACCAAATCCACCAAGCGGTAAAAAAGGAATTTGGCCGCGAACTCCGAGCTGAGATGCATGGACTTATGACATTTGAGGAGAACACGGTTCGTGTGGTCGGGCTCAATGCTACCGGTAGCGTCTCTATGAGGGCTGAAGCACTCAATGAAAGATTGATACCTTGGATAGCCCCAAATATTATTTTCACTGAACGCCAACGAAACTGCTCCGCTCTGCTGAATGACTCTTTTTTCGTTCCTAGCGCTGAGGCGCAATTCCTGTTGAGAATATCTGCAATTGAGGCGTTGTGCGACCAAACTCTCGTTGAAGGCGACCAACAATCTGCGATTGATGGTCTTAAGGAGTATCTTGCCACTCTCAAAGTTCAAGAGAAGACCCGCTTGAGCTTGGAGAACACCCTCAAATACGCACGTAGGCTGTCTGTTGGCCAAGCAGTGAAGCTGAAGATCGAGAAACTGCTCTCCACTAAAGAAGCTGCTTCATTTAAGTGCCTTTACGATCTGCGGAGCAAGCTCCTGCATGATGGTCAGGGGCGTGGCTCTCTATCCCGGGCTTCAAGCGATGCCTTGCAGTTAGGCACCGACCTCTTGAAAGCAGAACTGGATACCGTTGTTGTCGGACTGCTTCCCAATTGATTTCCGATGAATTGACAGTATGGAGCCCCTACTCGTTCTCAAATCCTGCCAGTTGTAGATCGTAGGTGGCGTCGTCGATGACGGTGGGGCCGAAGAAGTTTCCCTTGTCAGCTATGATCCTGGCGAAAATTTCCTCTCGGGCGCGGGCTTCATCCGTTTCGAGGCTGGCGATCTGGCATCTTGCGAGCTTTGACTCAATGCCCGGCTCATGGGGTGGCGCGGTCCACAGCGCGAAGCCTTTGCCGTTCTCTTCTGGGCGGATATCGAAAGCGCTCCGTCCGTGAGTCAGCACCGCTATAACCGCCGCTTCGGCGGAGAGGTGGCGGGCGATCACGGTGCCATCCGTATCGAAGACGGTGTAGGTCATAGCTCAAGCTTAGCACCTGACACAATCTTGCCAAGGTTATCCATCGTGGTAACCGCCCATGAATGAGTTAGCCAGACAGCAGGATTTTGGTACCGCGGGAATTGCGCCCATGGAGCGGCCGAGCCGGGCCACGCGCTTTTTTATGGGCGGGGTGGCCTGGGCCGAGAAGCTCAATCTGAGATATGCCAAGCATGGCAACCCGCCGGTCTATGAAAGCAAGATTTTCCCGTGGGCGGAGGCGATCGAGAAGTCCTATCCGGAGATCCGGGCGGAACTTGAGCGCGTTCTGGTGCGGAAGGCGGAACTGCCCAATTTTCATGACATCTCAACCGACGTGAAGACGATTTCCACCGACGATCACTGGAAGACCTTCTTCCTCGTGGGCTTCGGCAAGCCCAGCCCCCGCAACATCGCGCAAGCCCCCCGGACGTGGGAGGCGGTGCGGAATATTCCCGGGCTCAAGACGGCCATGTTTTCGATCTTCGAGCCGGGCAAGCATCTGGCGCCGCACCGGGGACCCTACAATGGCGTGCTCCGTCTTCACCTTGGCCTGATCGTGCCGGAAATTTCGGAGCGGCTCGCCATCCGCGTGGCTGATCAAGTGTGCCATTGGGAGGAAGGCAAGGCGCTGATCTTCGACGATGCCTATGAGCACGAGGCCTGGAACCACACCGACAAGACGCGCGTGGTGCTGTTCGTCGATTTCGTGAAGCCGCTGCGGTTCCCCGCAAATGTTGTGAACTGGCTGCTGCTGAACCTGGCGGTGTTTACACCGTTCATTCAGGAGGGCATGGAAAACCACAATGCCTGGGAGAAGAAGTTTTACGGATCAGAAACAAAAGGCTAAATTATTATTTTTGACATGCCTCCTGCGGCCTATGCTATTTTCTCTCCATGAACTTGACTTTTCAGACTGAAAGCGAGGACGACGGCCGTTGGCTGGCGGAGGTTCCGGAGCTTGCGGGTGTCATGGCCTATGGCGCGACCGAACGGGAAGCCTTATCCAAAGCCGAGGCTTTGGCTTTGCGGGGGCTTGTTGAACGGCTTGAAAATAGAGTTGATCTGTAACCGTACAATTTGACTTTGGCGTTGCTTCGCCTTATGTCCCCGCTATCTCAAGACGCCTTAACGTCTTTCGGCCAATTCGCCCAAATCAACAGGTGAGGCGGCCAGCATCCGGCAGCGAGTTTCGCCCCCGGGTGCGAAATGCGTTTGGGCCGAAGGAATGACCGGATGTTCGAAACCTTAAGCGAGCGATTGGGCTCCATTCTCGACAAGCTGACCGGCAGGGGCGCCCTGTCGGAGGCTGAGGTCGATGAAGCCATGCGCGAAGTTCGCCGCGCCCTGCTTGAGGCGGATGTGGCGCTGGAGGTGGTGCGCGCATTTATCGACAAAGTGAAGGCCAAGGCGGTGGGGGCCGAGATCGTCAAGTCGATCCGCCCCGGACAGATGGTGGTGAAGATCGTCCATGACGCGCTCGTCGAGACGCTGGGCTCGGAGGGCTTTGCCCTCAATTTACGCGCCGCACCGCCGGTTGCCATTTTGATGGTCGGATTACAGGGTTCCGGCAAGACCACGACGACGGCCAAGATCGCCAAGCGTCTGACCGAGCGCGACAAGCGCAAAGTCCTGATGGCCTCGCTCGATACGCGCCGCCCCGCCGCGCAGGAGCAGCTTGCCATTCTGGGCACGCAGGTGAAGGTTGATACTCTGGCCATCGTCAAGGGCGAGACGCCGCCGCAGATCGCCAAGCGCGCCATGTCGGAGGCTCGCAAGGGCGGCTATGACGTGGTGATGCTCGATACGGCGGGAAGGCTTCATATCGATGAGGAATTGCTCGCCGAAGCTGCCGCCGTCCGCGATATCGCCAAGCCTAATGAAACATTGCTGGTGGCCGATGCCTTGACGGGACAGGACGCCGTCAATCTGGCGCGCGCCTTCGACGAAAAGATCGGCATCTCCGGCATCGTGCTGACGCGGATCGATGGTGATGGCCGGGGTGGCGCAGCACTTTCCATGCGGGCGGTGACGGGAAAGCCCATCAAGCTCATGGGCACGGGCGAAAAGCTCGATGGACTTGAGGATTTCCATCCGGAGCGGATTGCTGGGCGCATTCTCGGCATGGGCGATGTGGTGAGCCTCGTCGAAAGAGCTTCGCTCAACATCGATCAAGACAAGGCGAAGAAAATCGCCGAGCGCATACGCAAGGGTTCCTTCGATCTTGAGGATTTGGCCGATCAGTTGCGCCAGTTGCAGAAGCTTGGCGGCATGGGCGGCATGATGAGTATGCTGCCGGGCATGGGGAAGATCAAGAAACAGCTGGAAGGTGCCGACCTCGATAATTCTGTTTTGAAGCGTCAGATGGCGATCATCGGCTCGATGACGCCATACGAGAAGCGCAGTCCCAAGATCATGAACGCCAATCGCAAGAAGCGGGTGGCGGCGGGCTCGGGCACCAAGGTCGAGGAAATCAACCGGCTGCTCAAGATGCATGTGCAGATGGCCGCCATGATGAAACAGATGGGCCAGGGCAAGGGCCTGTTCGGCAAGATGATGGGCAAAGGCGCGCCCGATGCGGCTGAGCTCGAAAAGATGCAGGCGGAACTGACGAAGATGAATCCCGAGGCGCTGCCATCCGAACTAAAGGACCTGATGCAGGGCGGCGGTTCTCTGCCGCAGATGCCGGCGGGCCTGCCGGGTCTTGGCGGTTTGCCCGGCCTGGGTGGCGCGCCTTTCAGAGGATTTCCCGGATTGGGGAAGAAGAAATGATCTCGAACAACAGGAGTAAATGAGACATGGCCGTGAAGATCAGGCTCGCACGCGCGGGCACCAAGAAGCGTCCCTATTATCATATCGTGATCGCCGATGCGGCGTCGCCCCGCGACGGCAAGTTCATCGACGTGGTGGGCTCTTTCAATCCGATGCTGCCCAAGACCGACGAGAACCGTGTCAAACTCGATGCGGGCAAGGCGGCCGAATGGCTCAAGAAAGGCGCGCAGGCGACAGACCGCGTATTGCGATTCCTCGATAAGGCTGGCGTCGCCAAGCGCGAACCCCGCAACAACCCCAAGAAAGCGCTGCCCGGCAAGAAGCGATTGGAACGCGAGAAGCTACAAGCCGACGCCGCTGCAAAGGCGGCTGAGGCAGCCGCCGCAGCGCCGGCCGCGGAAGCTGCTGCCCCGCAGTCGTAACGGCCGTGACGTGGGCCGCGATCTCGTTTCCGTCGGCGTCATCACCGGAGCTCATGGTGTCAAGGGCGAAGTGAAGCTTAGAAGTTTCACCGCCGTCCCTGCGGGAATCGCTGCTTACAATCCGCTTGAAACAGGATTGGGAGAGAAGATCGAGATTGCGGGACTTCGTCCGCAGACGGACGGTTTTATCGCTGTTCTGAAAGGTGTCACCGATCGCAATGCCGCCGAGGCGCTGAAGGGGAGCGAGCTTTTCGTCACCCGCAAACGCCTGGCTGAACCGAGAGAAGGCGAAGTCTATCTTCGCGACCTTATCGGTGTAGAGGTCTGGGATGGAGATAGGATCCTGGGCAAGGTTCTCGCCACTGCAAACTACGGTGCGGGCGACCTTCTGGAGGTACGCATCGAGAGCCGCAAAGAAACAGTGCTCATTCCCTTCGCCAAAGGCTTTGTGACGAGCACCGACCTTGAACGCGGAAAGATCGTGGTCGATCTGCCGGAAGGATTTTTGGATGAGAAAGAGCATCTTCCCTAGTATCGTCATTCCGGCGAAAGCCGGGATCCACGGTGGGCAGGCGCGATTTCTCAGAGAATCTTCACATGGATAGATGGATCCCGGCTTTCGCCGGGATGACGTTGTCAAATTGGGTTTCAAAGCTACCATACTCACACTGTTTCCCGAGATGTTTCCGGGTCCGCTGGGCGTGTCGCTGGCCGGCAAGGCGCTGGAGCAGGGAGTGTGGGCGCTGGAGGTGCGCGATATCCGTGATCACGCCACGGACCGGCATCGCAGTGTCGATGATCATCCGGCGGGCGGCGGTCCAGGCATGGTGCTGAAGCCCGACGTGCTGGCTGCGGCGATCGATGCGGCACCCCATGCAGGGCCACGCCTGCTGATGAGCCCGCGGGGTGAGCCGTTGACGCAGGCTCTTGTCCGGCAACTGGCGGCTGAGCCCAGCCTTCTCATCGTTTGCGGGCGCTTCGAGGGCGTCGATGAGCGGGTGATCGAGAAGCGCCGGCTCCGCGAGGTGTCGCTGGGTGATTTCGTGCTGTCGGGGGGCGAGCCCGCGGCAATGGCGCTGCTTGATGCCGTGGTCCGGCTTCTGCCCGGCGTTATGGGGAAGCCTGAAAGCGGCATGGAGGAGAGCTTCGAGGACGGGCTCCTGGAACACCCGCATTATACCAAGCCGAACGTCTGGGAAGGCGCTGAAATCCCGCCGGTCCTGTTGTCGGGCGATCACAAGGCAATTGCCCGGTGGAAGCAGGAAAAGCGCGAGGCGCTTACCAGGGAAAGACGGCCTGATCTTTGGAAGGCCAAGACGCTGGGAAAGATTTGATTTTCGTGAACATTGGCGCTATAGGCCCCGCAACCCCAAAAGGAATACCTCCATGAATATCCTCGAACAGCTCGAAAAAGAGCAAGTGGCGATTGTCGCCGCGCAGCGCGCCGTCCCCGATTTCAGCCCCGGCGACACGGTCATCGTCAATGTCCGGGTGAAGGAAGGCGACCGGGCCCGCATCCAGGCCTATGAGGGCGTGTGCATCGCGCGCTCAGGCGGCGGCATCAACGAAAACTTTACCGTCCGCAAGATGTCCTATGGTGAAGGCGTGGAGCGTGTCTTCCCGGTCTATTCGCCGATGATCGATTCGATCAAGGTCGTCCGCCACGGCAAGGTCCGCCGGGCCAAGCTCTATTATCTCCGGGGACGCACCGGCAAATCGGCGCGCATCGCCGAGAAGCAGAAGGCTTTCGGCCTCGCCGCGGTTCCCGCCAAGGAAGCAGCCGTAGAAAGCTGATCGTCCTGGACGATGCCGCGCACGCTTTACGACAAGATCTGGGACGATCATCTGGTCCATGAGGCCCCGGACGGTACGTGCCTCCTCTATATCGACCGGCATCTGGTCCACGAAGTGACGAGCCCGCAGGCCTTCGAGGGCCTGCGCATGACGGGGCGCAAGGTGCGCCACCCGGAGCGGACGCTGGCCGTGGTTGACCACAATGTTCCGACCACTGACCGGTCGAAAGGCATCGCCGAAACTGAAAGCCGCATTCAGGTTGAGACGCTGGCGGAGAACGCCCGGGAATTCGGCATCGAATATTTCCACGAGCGCGACAAGCGCCAGGGCATCGTGCATGTGGTGGGGCCCGAGCAGGGCTTCACGCTGCCCGGCACGACGATTGTGTGCGGCGACAGCCATACCTCGACCCA
>JBGTNZ010000176.1:0-4939 GCA_041742805.1 Aestuariivirga sp. | reverse complement strand
GGCAAGGGCTACATGAATGTGCTCGCCGCGGATAAACTTGCAGAATCCCCCCAGCTCTGCGCCACGTTCCTCCTATGGCTCATGTCGGAACTGTTCGAGGAGCTCCCCGAGGTTGGCGACCAGGAGAAGCCCAAACTGGTGTTCTTCTTCGATGAAGCCCATCTGCTTTTCGCCGATGCGCCTCCCGGCCTCCTGCAGAAGATCGAGCAGACGGTGAAGCTCATCCGCTCCAAGGGTGTGGGCATTTATTTCGTGACCCAGAACCCCCTCGATGTCCCCGAAAGCGTGTTGGCCCAGATGGGTAACCGCATTCAGCATGCGCTCCGCGCCTATACGCCGCGCGAACAGAAGGCAGTGCAAGTGGCCGCGTCGACCTTCCGGCCCAACCCCAACCTCAACACCGAAGAAGCGATCACCCAGCTCGGCAAGGGCGAAGCACTCGTCTCGGTGCTGGATGAGAAAGGCGTGCCAAGCATCGTGCAACGCACCCTCATTCGTCCGCCCTCAAGCCGCCTGGGTCCGATCACGCCGGAAGAGCGCCGGATGATCATAAAGAATTCACCCCTGTATGGTCAGTATGAACAGACCGAGGAGCGTGAGTCCGCCTACGAAAAGCTGCTGGCGAAAGCCAGCGCCCGCGCCGTGGAACAAAACCAAATTGCCGAAGACAAGGCCCAGGCGAAAGCCTCCCGCGCCGCTCCTCGCGAACGCGAGTCCGCCACCGACCGCTTCATCAAAAACGCCGCCGCCAGCGTCGGCCGCCAGCTCGGCAACGCCTTGATCCGCGGCATACTGGGAAGCCTGACGCGACGCTGACCAGCGCGGCCGGCTGCTTGTTATCACGCAAATTTGCGCCGTATTGATTTTGCAGATGTGGGTAGTGGTTCTTATGTTTGGTCCAAAGGAGCCCGAAGATGCATAAAGTTCTACTTGCAGCGATCTTGGCTATGGCCATATCGACTGCCGCAAAAGCCGAAACCGCCGTCTTTGCCGGAGGCTGCTTCTGGTGCGTCGAGACGGATATGGACGCCTTGAAGGGCGTCACCTCAACGACCTCCGGTTATGCCGGCGGCACGATGAAAAATCCCACCTACAAGAATCACGGTGGCTATTTTGAAGCCGTGAAGGTCGAGTTTGATCCCGCTATCATAAGTTACGACAGGCTCGTTGCCCGGTTCCTCCGCACCATCGACGTAACCGATGCCGGCGGTCAGTTCTGCGATCGCGGCGACAGTTACAAATCCGCGATTTTTTCCATCGGCCCTGACCAATTGGCAGCGGCCGAAGCCGCCATCCGGGACGCGAGCGCCGTTCTCGGCAAGACCATCGTTACACCGGTTAAGCCCCAAACCACCTTCACGGACGCTGAGGATTACCATCAGAATTACCATCTCGGGACGAATCGGGTGCTCACCCGTTTTGGCTGGATCAAGCAGTCCGACGCCTATGAGCGCTATCGCGAAGCCTGTGGCCGCATCGCCCGCGTGAAAAATGTGTGGGGCAAGGAGGCTTATACGGACGGCAAGATAGCTGGTAGCAGCTAGTCAAGATATACACGCGCCTGCCGGAAAATCCAGTTGCCAACGGGTGAACTTCAGCGGCAAGCCATGAAGATGGAGGAACCTTGAGCAGTCAGGAGTCTGGGGCGGCAATGACGCCTCCAATCGTTTTTGAGATTGGAAATTGTATGCTGTGCGGAAGCGGCGAAAGCGTGCCAGCGGGAACAACCGCCTGGCGGGGTTACACGCTCGCTTACAGCTTATGTCGAGGGTGCGGCCTGAAATTTATGAACCCTCGGCCCAATCGTCAGTGGTATCTGGATTTTTATGCAAGTGAATTCTGGGAAGATAAATTTCAGAATAAGTCTTGGCGGGCAGGAACCCGCTTCAATTGGCTTTGGAAGCTTGTTAAGGGCGGCGTTTCCGGCCGCCTGAGAAAAGGCACCAAGCGTGCACAGCTGGTTGTTCCTGAAATTTTGAAACGAGTCCACCTTAACTCGTCTTCCCGGGTGTTGGACGTCGGCTGCGCATTCGGGCTGATTCTTAAGGAGATCAAAAAAAAGACGGATGCAAAAGTTTTTGGGATAGAGCCTAACCGTTCAGCACGCGCCATGTCCGGGGTCGAGCTCATTGGCGAAACAGCCGAAGACCTCGTCTCACTTGGAAGTTTTCATAACGCGTTTGATCTCATCATCTTCAGCAACGTTTTGGAAAATATTGTAGATCCCCGGCCGGTTCTGGAAGCCTGCAAGCGCCTGTTGTCGGATAACGGTGTGCTTTACGTTGATTCGCCAAACGTCTTTTACTACGATGCCATGAACCCCTACCATCCCTTCATCTACAGCCCCGATACGCTGGCCAAATTGCTTGAAAGTTGCGGCTTCTCGATTCGTGAAACTCTGTTTGAAAAATCCATTGGATCGGAAGCGGAAACCAGCAAGCCGTTCTCCACGCCAAGACCAAATTTTGTAACGTTGTTTGCGGTCAAGGGCCGGGTCCGTCCGGTTCAACCTTGGTCCCCGGAGGTCAAGATTCTCCTCGCTGAAATGCAGTTCTCCGCACGCCGTTATAAATACGTGAAGAGCTTACGCTGATGTAATCTGGCGATGAAGGGCAAGCATGCTTTTCGCAAGCCTGGCGTGGCCAAGATAGGTGCGCTTGAAATTTTTGATGTAGAACCTTTCAACGAGCGCGAGATGCTCCTTCAGGGGCAACATGCAAAATAACTCGGCGTAACGGGCGTACGATTCGAAATTCTTGCTTGGCAAAAATCGGGCATTCCATGCCGAAAGTCCCCATGCCTGATAGTCATAACGCCGCAACAGTTCGTTTTGAGATACATATAGTTTCAGGAGTTCGACCTTTTCGTCGATCTCATCCGTGATATCGAGTATGCCATTTGCAAGGGGCGAATTATTGACTTGATAGCCCCAAACCTCGAACCCCTCAAAACGGTGCCGCCGGTTCGCGAGCCACAACATGTGATTGGCCATCCGATGCTTGGGCGCGCCGTCCATCAACCACGGAGCGAGCACGACATCCGGTCGCCTTTGACGGATGATTTCCGCCAGCCGGTCGACGTGATCGGGACTTATGGTCAGTTCCGTGTTGCTGATTCCAAGCTCGAGGCATTCGGCCCCAAGGCGCCGGCACACGGCCTGCGCTTCCGTTGCCCGGAGCTTGACGACGTCTTCCGGCAACATCGGCTGCCCATGCTGACGTCCAAGCCCGGTCTCCGCGCCATCGGTTAGAAAGACGACGGTGCAGGTTGCGCCCTGTTTTCGCGCCTTTATGCAGAGGCCGCCGGCGCCAATCATCTCGTCATCCTGATGCGGCGCGAGAATCAAAAGGGATTTCGTGGTGCTGATGGGAACAGGCTGGCTATGCAGCATTCTACGAAATGTTTCGGTGCCGAGCATGCCGGATACTAATTCTATGTCATCCATTCCCCTCCAGTTTCGAATAAGGAACCGATAAGGCCCGGAAGGAGTGAGCCCGGCCCGGATTCGATTGGCGAGTTTCCGCAGCATCAATTTTTCTTTTTTGCCGAATGAGCGTTACTCGGACGCCATTGTGACAGCGGCATACCGAGCATGTGTTCTAACCGCTCTATGTGTGGGTCGAAAAGTGCCCCGAGTTCGGTTTTTGTCGCCCTATCCATGAGGATGCTGGAAGCATCTCGGAAAAACGGCATGCTGATGTTGCGCATGATGCGCCGCTTGCGTTCGCGGTCGGCGCCAACCAGTTTCACCGCCTTTTTTGCGATTCCCGCATACAGGTTTGCCACGGCCAGAACGGGCTGTCGCTGTGCCCAGGGCCTCCGCACCATTGTCCAGTTCGAATTGCTGGGAGCGCGTAAAGGCGGTTGTTCAAATTCGGCAATGCCCAGAAACTCTGTGACCTGTCGAAGCGAGACAAGTGGTTGCGAAATAAGAGACTCAAGAATGACGACATGACATCGTTTACGAGGAATTATTCTAAAGAAACTGGAAAGGCTTTCATCATACAGCCCCCTTGCCACATACGAAAGGTGATATGCCTCGAGTCCCCCTTCGCCGTGGCGCGATTTTTCGGCCCTCAAGGCTTCTGGAAAGGGCAATGTCTCGCGTCCCTTTCCAACTTCATTCCAGTAATGCGACCAGGCTCGCGCAACCGGGTTACGGAGGATAAGCAAAAATCTGGCTTCCGGCAAAAATCTTGCAAGTCTCTCGTGCGCGGGCGTGAAGAACAAATAGTCCGCGCTTTTTTCCCCAGTTATAGGTTTGCTCGAGCCGCCGGCGTCGCCGAAGAAGGCTTGGTAGTCCGAAATTGAATGGTTGCTTTCCCATTCCACTTTCGGGCCGCCCTTCCTGATGTGCGCGTCGACAAAGTACCCGCTGTCGCGCTTGGAATGCATGAATACCTCAGGATGTGCGGCGAGGCTGTTGGCAAGCGTGGTTGTTCCGCATCTTCTTTCGCCAGCTATCACAAGATTCGGAAGGGGCATGGCCGTCTCTTGGAAGATATGAGAATGATAATAAGCATGGGGGGATTGAAAACACCACGCGGCAAGGTCTGGCAAGCAAAAAAGGCGAGCAACACGGCTACCGGGTCGGCATTAAATGATCTCGTCTTCATCGGAGAGCGGGGCTTGCGCCAGTTCGCCGCCGATGTAGGCCACGCGCGCGCGGCTCGTGCGAGAGTCCCTCATCTGCGCCACATGATAGAGCGCATCGCCGCGATTGACGGCCGGCAGATTGGTGCGTCCGATGACGATGCCGTCGTGGTCGCAAACCACCCGCACCGGCCGTTCGCCCAGGGGGTCGGAAATCTCGGCCACGGTTTCGCCCTTGGTCACCCGGTCGCCAATCGCGCATTTCGCGCGGAGGATGCCGCCTTCGGGAGCCCTGAGCCAAGTGCTCGAATGCGACAGCGCCGAAGGAACCTTGCCGCGGCTGATC
>JBGTNZ010000175.1:0-9000 GCA_041742805.1 Aestuariivirga sp. | reverse complement strand
TATCCGGTGCAGAATTGCATACCTGTTCTTGCCATCAAGCTTTTCAAAAGCATGTTTCGCAATCTTGTTCCGGTTCAAAGCCGCCTGAAGATCGCGGGGAACGGCAGCGGTGCTCTGTGGCGCATAAGCGGCATTCCATCGCCCATCAACCTTGGCTCGTTCGATTTCGCGCAATCCGGCGGGCTTCATGTGCCCGTTTGTGATCAGCTTCATGGCCTTCGTGCGATTGACCTCGGACCATTTACTTCTTGGCCTGCGCGGGGTGAAACGCATAAGCCAATACGCCTCATCGAATTTATCGAGCTGGCCGTCGATCCAGCCGTGGCAAAGCGCGGTTTCGATTGCGTCTTGCTGCGACACGGCTTCTATGCCCGACGCCTTTTTGGCCAGCTTGAGCCACAGTCCCTTTGATGTCTTCGGCTGCGCTCCCATCCACGATGCGAACCTCGCTTTCGTGCGGAACTCGAGAATCGGCAGGTCGCGATAGGTGTTCGCCATGACGGTTGCCTCAGATCAAGGTCAAGGCCCTGAAACTGGCATGGCCCTTGCGGCCGACGATGATGTGATCGTGCACGAGGATGCCGAGGCGCTGGCCTGCGTCGACGATCTTCTTGGTCATGTCGATATCGGCAAGCGATGGCGTGGGATCGCCGGAGGGATGATTGTGCACCAGCACGATGGCGGAAGCTCCAAGTTCCAAGGCGCGCTTCACCACTTCGCGGGGATAGACCGGCGTATGATCGACTGTGCCCTGCTGCTGCACCTCATCGGCGATGAGCTGGTTCTTCTTGTCGAGAAAGAGGACCCGAAACTGTTCGATATCGGCGAAGGCCATGGCGGCGCGGACGTATTCGAGGATGGCGTTCCATGAAGCCAGCACTGGGCGGTTGATGACCTGGCCCTTCATCAGGCGCATGGCGGCGGCGTGAACGATTTTGAGTTCGGTGGCCACCGCTTCGCCCACGCCCTTCACGTCCATAAGGCGCTCTGGCTCGGCGCTGATGACTTCGGCGAAGGTGCCAAAGCGGGCGAGCAGCTGTTTCGCCAACAGTTTAGTGTCGCCGCGGCGGATGGCGCGGTACAACACCATCTCCAGCAATTCGTAGTCGGGCACGGCCTCGGGACCGCCGGTTCGGAAACGGCCCTTCAGGCGTTCGCGGTGGCCGAGAAAATGCGTCGCTGGTTTGATGCCCGCATCATCGAAGCCCACCACTGATCAGATCCCGTAGGGCGGGCGGTTGAAGCCCTTGGGGGACAGCGTGAAAATTTCGCAGCCCGTCTCAGTGACGCCCACAGTGTGTTCGAACTGCGCCGAGAGAGAACGGTCGCGGGTAACGGCGGTCCAGCCGTCGCCAAGGATTTTCACATGCGGGCGGCCAAGGTTGATCATCGGCTCGATCGTAAAGAACATGCCGGGTTTCAGTTCAACACCCTCGCCGGCCCGGCCATAGTGCAGCACATTGGGGTGGGCGTGGAACACGCGGCCCACGCCATGGCCACAGAAATCGCGCACCACGGAGCAGCGTTCGGACTCGGCATAGGTCTGGATGGCGTAACCGATGTCGCCCAGATGCCCGCCGGGCTTCACCGCGGCGATGCCGCGCATCAGACATTCGTAGGTGACCTCGACAAGACGCTCGGCCTTGCGGGTGACGTCGCCCACGCAATACATGCGGCTGGAATCGCCGTGCCAGCCGTCCTTGATCAAAGTCACGTCGATGTTGAAGATATCGCCTTCGCGGAGCGGCTTGTCGTTGGGAATGCCGTGGCAGACCACGTGATTGATCGACGTGCAGATGGATTTGGGATAGCCTCGATAGTTGAGCGGCGCGGGGCTTGCCTTATGATCGCGGGCAAACGCCACGATGAGATTGTCGAGCGTCTCGGTGGTGACGCCTGGGCGCACATGGGGCACCAGCATGTCGAGCGCTTCGGCGGTGAGGCGGCCCGCCTTGCGCATGGCTTCGAAATCAGCCGGCTCGTGCAGCTTGATTTTGGTGGAACGGGAGGAAATGTCGTCGTCAGTAGGAGCGTAAATCATTCAAGGGACCTGGACCGGAACAGCACGGTTAGCGGTGATTTCAGTTGTGGTGACATTACAGCATAGGGCGAAAGCCTCAACACCGGCGTTTCGCGCCTCGCGGAAGGCCTTGAGGTAAGAAGGATCGAGGTCCTCGGCAAGGGAGAAGCGGGTGGGTGCCGCCGCCTGGACCAGATAGACCATGGCGGCGCGAGCGCCCGATCGCACCATATCGGCCAACTCGTGCAGATGTTTCCGGCCACGCTCGGTCACGCAATCGGGAAACTCCACCATGCCGGGCTGGCGGAATAAATGGGCGTTCTTGACCTCGACATAGCAGGGTTTCCGGCCGGGGGCTTCGAGCAACAGGTCAATGCGGCTGTTGCGGCCATATTTGACTTCGGGCCGCATGGACTCATAATCCGCAAGTTCCGGCAGCAAGCCCGAGCGGATGGCTTCCGCGGTAATGCGATTGGGGCTTCCCGTATTGACACCAACAAGCCCGAGGCGCGGGATTTCGATCAGCTCCCAAGTGTGAGGATATTTGCGCGCCGGGCTGTCCGAGCGCGACAGCCAGACCGTCGAGCCCGGTTCGTTCAGACCCAGCATCGCGCCCGTATTGGCGCAGGCGGCGGTGATTGATTCGCCCGTGTGCAGGGTGACATCGGCGAGAAACCTCTTGTAACGCCTGATGAGTTTCCCCGAAACAAGCGGTGAGGCAAATCGCATGGCTTTGACACGTCTCCGGGGCAATGGCACATCAGCATACAGCAAAGGCGTGACGCGCAAATGGCAGTATCCGTTCCGACCGCCGCGGTTCTTCTTATCGGTGACGAAATCCTCTCGGGCCGCACCAAGGATACGAACCTCGGCTATATCGCGGACTATCTAACGGCACTCGGCATCGATCTGAAGGAGGCCCGCGCCGTTCCCGATATCGAGGCGGAGATCGCTGCGGCGGTGAATGCGCTTCGCGGGCGTTACACCTATGTATTCACCACTGGCGGCATCGGTCCAACCCACGATGATATCACCGCTGACTCGATCGCCAAGGCTTTCAGCGTTCCCATTGGCCACGATCCCAAGGCGGTGGAAATCCTGCACGCATATTTCAAAGAGATCGGCCGCGAGCCCAATGAGGCGCGGATGCGCATGGCGCGAATTCCGAAAGGCGCGATTCTTATCGAAAATCTGGTGTCGATAGCGCCGGGATTTCAGATGGAAAACGTATTCGTGATGGCGGGCGTGCCGAAAATCATGCAAGCCATGATGGATGTTATCGTGCCGCGTCTCGTCAAGGGCACCCCCATGCAATCGCGCAATGTGGAATTTCTCGGCGGCGAAGGCGATGTTGCAATGCCACTGGCGGACATTCAGAACCGCTACCCCACGGTCGCCATCGGTTCCTACCCCTTCCAATCGCCCGGCGGCTTCGCCACCAACCTCGTGTTGCGCTCACGGGATTTGGCCGCGCTCGATGCAGCCCTCGCCGAGGTGAAGGCTCTGGCCACGCAGTTAACTGGAGAAGGCAAGGCGCGCGGTTGGAGCTAGCTTGTGGCAGATGCTTCGAGGCTTTGCCTTTGGCAAAGCACCTCAGCATGAGGATATCGGCGCTTACGCCGCCAGAGCCCGCTTCACCTTCTCGGTCAAATCGTTGCGGGTGAAAGGTTTGTTGACGAGGTCGATGGCGTTGGGGAGATCCTCCTGCATTTGGCGGAGGGAGCCGGGCGCGTAGCCCGACATGAAGAGCACCTTGAGCTCGGGGCGGACGCTCAGCGCGCGCTGGGCCATCTCGGGGCCGTTCATGCCGCCGGCCATGATCACGTCCGACAGTACCAGATCGATATCGGGACGCTCCTCGATGGCCTTCAAACCTTCAGCGCCGCTCGCGGCCACGATCACTTCGAAGCCCATGTCCTCGATCATTGCGGCAGCCACATCGCGAACCGAGGGATTGTCTTCGACCACCAGCACGATCGGCTTGTGGGCTGGCTCGGGCGTGGCAAGTTTTAATACGATGTTCGAGAACGCCTGTTCCGGGGTTTCGGCCGCCGCCACTGTTTTGAGGCGCGGCAGGAACATCCGCATGGTCGTGCCGTGGCCCACCTCTGAATAAATCTTGATGTGACCGCCCGACTGCTTGGCAAAACCGTAAATCATCGAGAGGCCAAGGCCAGACCCTGCTTCCGGGCCCTTCGTGGTGAAGAACGGCTGAAACACCTTTTCGAGATTTTCCGGCGCGATGCCGCAGCCTGTATCGGTCACGGCGATTTCCACATATTCGCCGGGCTCGATGTCCTCCATGTCCTTGCACCAGGCAGCATCGAGCACTCGGTTAGCGGTTTCGATGGAGAGCCGACCACCCTTGGGCAGCATGGCATCGCGGGCATTGATGCAAAGATTGAGGATCGCGGTCTCCAGCATGGTGGCATCGGCCTTGATGGGCCAGATATCGGTGCCCGGCTGAATTTCGAGCCGGACGCTGGCGCCCACGGCATGATTCAGAATGTCGGACATGCGGTCGACCAGGCTGTTCACGTCCAGGTTCTTGTTTTGCAAGGTTTGCTGGCGCGAGAAGGCGAGCATGCGTTTGGTCAGTTCGGAGCCACGCTCCGCGGCATCGGCGGCGGCGCGGATACGCTTCAGGGCGCGTTCATCGTTTTTCACCAGCTGTTCGACAAGCTGCAAATTGCCGATCACTACCATAAGGAGATTGTTGAAGTCGTGAGCGACGCCGCCGGTGAGCTGGCCTACGGCTTCCATCTTCTGGGCCTGAAGATATTTGCGCTCAAGCGTCTTGCGTTCGGTGGCGCATTGGCAGGTGCCGAAGATTGTTTCCACCTCGCCCTGGCTGTTGCGGTCCGCTTCGATTTTGACCTCGAAATAGTTGAGCTCGCCCGTTACCAGGGTTTTATAGGCAATTTCGAAGCCGGGGCTGTTGCGTCCGAGTTTTGCCAACTCGACCGCCTCGCTGAAGCGGTCGCGGTCCTGGGGCTCGATCATTTTCTCGAAGGTGGCGAGATTGGGCTGCACAATGGCGTCGCCCATGCCGATCAGCGCAATCATCTCGTTCGACAGACGGTTGACACCGGTCTCGACGTTGATGGTGAAACTGCCCAGGCGCGCAGCCTGTTGCGAGCGTCTGAGCACGCGCTCGGAAGCCTGCATCTTCTCCAACGCCACCATCTGGTCGCCGATGTTGCGCGAGAGCCCAACGCATTTCACGGGCTTGCCGTCGATCGGATTGCGGATGATGCCGGCAATCGACTCGATCCAGATGTAGCCTCCCGACTTCTGCTTTACGCGGTAGCGCGTCTGGAACATATCCGAGCCGAAAGGCGCGGTCTTGATCTGGCCATCCAAAGTCTTTTCGCGGTCGTCGGGGTGAACAAAATCGTTGAACGTATTGAAATTGAGCTCAAGGCTGCCGCGTTCGAAATCCAGAAGATCATACATTTCGGGAGAGTTGTAGGTGACGCGGGTGCGATAGTCATAGTCCCACGCGGCATAACCGCCGGAGCGCAATGCGAGACTCAGGCGGCGTTCATTGTGAAAGGCTTCTTCCGCCTGTTCGATGCTGGCGTGCTGGCCGATGAGCACCATGTACTGCTCCGCCCCATCGTTCCAGGTCTGGGGCGAGAACTTGATGGTCCGCGTGGTCCCCAGTGGGGGAGCATAGGAGACTTCGATCTTCTGGACGGTCCCTTGCGGGGTTTCCTCCTCGACATGGCGGGCTGAAAGGGGGCCAGCACCCGATTTCACCAGCGCGCGGCCCAGGATTTCCTCACGCGCGGCGTTCCATTTGCGCAGGACGGCGCTGGTTGCCTCGACGACATGGGCTTCCGGCAGCTTGACCGCGAACATTTCCACGTTGGCCGTCTCGAACGCCCTGGTTAAATCGGCGATGACGCCCGTGGCCGCAATCATGTTTCCGCTCCGTAACCAGCCTCAACCTAAAAGGTTAATCTGGCGTGAAAACATGAATAGGAGGTTGATGGTTAAGGTCCGATTGCGTAACAAAAGCAAAGCGGGGACCGGCGATGGACGAGAAGTGGCAGAAGAGCTTTCCGGTTTCCTGGGAGCAGTTTCACCGGGACGCGCGGGCGCTGGCTTGGCGGCTGAATGGGGCGGGGCCGTTTGAGGCAGTGGTGGCGGTGACGCGGGGCGGGCTGGTGCCAGCCGCGGTAGTGGCGCGCGAGCTTGGTATCCGGGTCATCGAGACGGTCTGCGTTGCCTCCTACGATTATGACAAGCAGGGACAGGTCCAGGTTCTTAAAGCCGTGGGCAGCTCGATCTCCGGGCGAGACGGGGGAAAGGGCGTGCTGGTCGTCGACGATCTCGTGGACACCGGGGCAACGGCCAGGGTGGTGCGCGAGCTGTTGCCGAAGGCGCATTTTGCCGCCGTCTATGCCAAACCTGCTGGGCGACCGATGGTCGATACATTTGTAACGGAAGTGAGCCAGGATACCTGGATCTATTTGCCTTGGGACATGGGCCTGCAGTTCACGCCCCCCATTGGGGATAAGAGCGTGGCCTGACAATGGTGGACATCGACCAAGCCCTGAATGAAGCCGTCGAGCGGTTCACGGCGAAGCGCCCGAAGACGGCGGCCCTTCATGCCCGCGCCGCCAAGGTCATGCCCGGCGGCAACACCAGGACAATCCTCTATACGGCACCCTTTCCCATCCGCGCCGAGAGTGCGAAGGGTTCGGAAATCACCGATATCGACGGCAACAGCTACCTTGATCTGGTCGGCGAATACTCCGCCGGCATCTATGGCCATTCGCATCCCCGCATCAGGGCGGCCGTGGCGGAGGCGCTCGATACCGGCATCAACATCGGCGCTCATCACGGGCGCGAGGTCGAATTCGCCGAAGCCGTGACGCGGCGTTTCAATCTCGATTTGGTGCGCTTCACCAATTCCGGGACCGAAGCCAACCTCATGGCGCTGTCGGCGGCGCGCTGCTTCACCGGGCGGGCCAAGATCATGCCGATGGAGGGCGGCTATCACGGTGGTCTTCTCTACTTCAGCCATGGCGCATCGCCGGTGAACGCGCCCTTCGATTGCGTGCTGGGCCGTTTCAACGACATCGAGGGTACTCGCAAGCTCATTGGGGAGCAGGGGGTTGATTTAGCAGCGGTCATCGTCGAGCCAGTGCTCGGCGGTGGCGGATGCCTGCCGGCTGAGCCAGCCTTCCTCGCGATGTTGCGCGAAGAAACGGCGAGGCGCGGCATCGTGCTGATCTTCGATGAAGTGATGACATCGAGGCTGCACCCCGGCGGTCTCTCCGCGGAATTCGGCATCGAGCCCGATCTCAAGACGCTTGGAAAATATGTGGGCGGGGGCATGAGTTTTGGCGCCTTCGGCGGGCGGCGCGCCATCATGGAGCAGTTCGATCCGGGAAAAGCCAATGCCCTGCCGCATGCGGGCACCTTCAACAATAATACCCTCACCATGACGGCTGGCCTTGCGGGGTTAAGCGAAATTTTTACACCCACAGCCTGTAGAGAGCTGAACGCGCGAGGCGATCGCCTGCGCGAGTCGCTGAACGATATGTTCATGCGTTATCAAGTGCGGATGCGGGCCACCGGCAGAGGTTCGATGATCACAGTCCATCCGGTGGCGGGCAACATCCGTTCGCCAGCGGACATTGAAAAGGCTGACGCCCGTTTGAAGCGCCTCCTGTTCCTCGATCTCCTCGATCAGGGCATCTATATCGCCGAGCGGGGCTTTATCGCATTGTCGCTGATGGTGACTGACGCCGATTGCACGCGCGTCGTCGTAGGTGTTGAAAGTTTTATAAAGAGCCGGCAGGAACTGCTGGTCTAACAGTTCCACAATTTGTCATCGCCGGATTTATTCCGGCGACCCATTCATCAGTAAGGGTAAATATCGCAAGCTGAGAAATGGGTCCCCGGGACAAGCCCGGGGATGACAACAACGGGAATGTAGCTCAGTAGCAAGTCCAGACCTTCTTTTTCTTGATGATAAATTTGGTGTGCCACTTGTTCCACTTCTTGTATTTGACCCACTGCCAGCCGCAGTCTTCGTCATAGTAACCATAGCCGGGGTCATATCCGCCGCCGTAGCCGCCGTAGCCGCCGAAGCCGCCGAAGCCAAGGTGAACGTCGATGTTAGTCTTGGCCTGCGCGTTGGCGGCCATGCCGAGGCTCAAAGCAGCCGCGGCGGTGAGGGCGATGAGGGATTTACGGAACATTGTTTTGGGTCCTTCCTGTTGTGTTGCAGCGGTGATGATCACCGTTGCAGGCTTTCTAGAAGAATCGCCCTGAACCCTGTCTGAGCCCCGCATTTATCCGGCGTTCATCTCATATCCGCGCGAAGTAGATATCCTCCGGGCCGTCGCGTTCGTCGATTTTCGATCCGATTTTTTCTGCCCTGAGTTTTTCGGCGAGTCCCAGGGACGCGGTGTTCTCGGGCGAGACTGACAGAACAAGAGCCTGGACGCGTTGCGTCGCCGCCCATTCGCTAAAGCCGCGGATCGCTTCCAGCGCGAAGCCGCGGCGGCGCCAGGGTTCGAAGATTGAATATCCCAGCTCCACCGCCATCACTGTTTCGCCGCGCAACACGAACGGCATGGGGATGTGATGGCAATTCATATTACCGACGATCTCCGCGCTGCTGCAAAGCGTGATCGCCCGGATCGACCATGGGCCATAGGCTGGGTCATCTGTCCATTGCTTGAGCCGCAGCTCCGAGACCCAGGCTTCGTCGAACCAGACCTCGGACACGTTGCCGATAATTCGCCTCGCGGCAGCGCGATCTTTCGCGGCGGTTGCCGCGAGACCAGCGAGAGGCACGAGCCTCAGATTGAGCCGTTCGGTCTGAATGCCGGTCACAAGTGATCTTTCAAGGCAGGGGCGAGATTGCCACGGGGGCCTGCTTCCACTGATGCCAGGCCGAGCCATCCCGCCATGAGGCGCAACTCACCCGCCAAAGCTCCGGCGGTTACCTCTGGATC
>JBGTNZ010000174.1:0-2937 GCA_041742805.1 Aestuariivirga sp. | reverse complement strand
AGCCCCAGGGGCTATCGCGGCGCTTGTCTTTGCCAAGGTGGCTACGCGTATCCCAGCGCCCGATCGTCGTATCGATGCCGCCGCAGAACGCCAGCGCATCGTCGATCACCACGATCTTCTGATGGTGAGCCGCGCCCAATGGATGTGCATGGTCGAGCTTGAAGGTAATCCTCCGGTGGCCCACCATGCCCAGGATAAAAAGAGGGGTCGATCCTCTCGCCAATGTTTTGAACACGCCCAAATTCCACTGCAGCAGCCGTATTTCGAGGCCACGCTTGCGCTTCACCAATGCGTTCAGGAAATCCGCGAGCTTCCGGGGCCACTCGTCGCCGTGGTTCTGCGGATCGAGCGGGATACGAAGATCGAAGTCCCAACCGATGAGAAAGATGGTTTTCTCCGCGCGGATCATGGCGGCCCTGAGTGCCGCGAAATAATCCGCGGCATCCGCGATGAGCGCGAAGCGCTCGGCCTGCGCCTGCCGCCAGCAGGTTTCACCGGTCTTAAGGATGACGTCAGCCACCGGCCCTGGCTCGGGTTGAACGCGAGTTAAGCCGCCCGATACTCAGTTCGAGCTGACGTTGCGCGGCGACGATAGCATCGGCGCATTTTGTTTCGCCGAGAGCGGTCAAGACCTCGGTGAGGACAGTCAGGGCCGCCGCAAGATCGCCGGTTGGAATATGATCGCCGAGCCCCGCCAGCGAACGCATGATGATATCCACCGTGCGTTGCCGGAGAAAAGGGGGCAGCCTGTGGAACTGCTGGGCGAAGGTGCGGTAGCACTGGGCGGAGCACTGATGCTGCATTGATTCCGAGGCAACCACCACGAGCGACTCGAACCCCTTCATCACTTCGCTCGCCAGATTATCGGCATAGACCACCGGAGAATTAGGGTTCGAAATTGCTTCGGCACGGGAGCCGAATGCCTCGTCGGTCTGCACCCAGCGCGCCAGCAGATCGCGAAGATCGAAAATGGCAAGGAGTCCCGGATCGGGATTGGATTTGGCGGTGGAGATCGAGGTCCAGCCGATAGTCACGATCTGTTCGATGCCGAATGCCGGGTCGCCGTCGATGTCGCGTTGCTCCTCCACGTCCACGGCTTCGCGGATCACCGGCTCCAGCGATGATAAATCGCGCCCTCCCGCAGTCCGGATCTCGGCGACAGGATCGCCAAAGGATATATAATCGCCGATCGACGCCAGGATTACGACCTCGGCGCCGGTATCCGTTACAGCCCCCGCGATTGCAGGGATATCGATCCGTGTCATGAAGCCATTGCTGTCAGCGAGAACCCGGACGCCAGCCTTGCCGTCAAGCCTGGGAGAGCGCCGGGTGCGCCGGAGCAGATCCAGCTGGTTCTCGCGCGCCAGCAGCGTATGATTGTGAATCGATCTCAGAATGACCACGGGCCGCATCTGATTGATGGTCGAATAGATGAGGAAGATCAGCATATAAAGGGCGGCCGCCGTCATCATCCCGGCCACCGCCACGCCATAGGAAGGATGATGCGATGGACCCACGCTCGCCAGCATGATCAGCGAATAGAGCGCCAGCCCGGCGAAGAAGCCGAAATAAAACTGGTTGATCTTGCGCCGTAGGAACTGATCGAGGACCAGGCTGGTGAGCGCCGCTGCCCCTTGTTGCACGGCGAGCAGCAACAACGAGAACGTCATCGATGTTACGGTAATGATTCCCGCCGCGATGACGCCGAGGAAATCGCGTGTTGCCTGTGGATCGCTGAACAGGCCGCCCCATCCCCCTGCGCCTCCGCCCGCGTCGAGCAAATACATGCCGAGAGCCAGCAGCAGGAAAGCGGCGATCACCAGGGTTGGAATTGTCAGAAATTCAACGAAGGCCCGCTGCAGGGTCTCAAATCGCCGTGGCGACAAGCGGCCGGGACCGGATATGTTGGTGCTGCGTTTTGGCATCGGCATCTATCCGGCTCCCACGTGCCAAATAACAGGTTTGCCCGCAAGTCCAAAGGCCGGTACTTTGTTCCATGGAACCGATATGACGGCGCGGAGTTTCGGAACGGTGCTGGCAGCGAGGATCACTCCGGGAACCGCGATCGCGCCAATGGCTGGCGCAATTACGTTGGCGGTGGCTTGGGTCTGGCCCTTGCCGGGCATGGCGAGCGATTTGTTCTCCGCTCACATGTTGCAGCATTTGCTGGTGATGAATGTGGCCGCCGCGCTGATCGCGATGGCATTTCAGCGAGCGGCTCCGGGCGTGCAGGGGCTGGCAGCGGTCACGGCTTTGCAGCTTGCAGCCCTGTGGTTATGGCACATGCCGGCGATTTTCGCCGTGGCCCATCATCACACTGTCTTGCACGCACTTATGCAGATATCGCTGTTCGGCGCCGCACTCTTGTTTTGGCGCGCCATTCTCGGCGGCCGCCCGCTTTCCGTGTGGCCCCGCATCATCGCGTTGCTGATCACCGCGAAAATCTTTTGCCTGCTCGGCGCGGTTTTTGTTTTCTCGCGGCGCACCCTTTATCCGGCCCTGGGTGATCCGCAACAATGGGGACTAACCGCGCTGGAAGACCAACAGCTCGCGGGTCTCTTGATGGTCAGTTCCTGCGCCTTGATCTATGTCGCAGCGGCTATCGCGCTCTTTTCCCGATGGCTTTTCGCAACCGGCCCCGATGCCGCGCTCGCGACCAGATAAATTTTCGCCATGGCGCTTTGTCGTGGCAAACTGGAAAGCGGGCGCGATCTGGTTCGCCATCTTCATTGCAGCGCTTGCCGTGGGCGGCTTTCTGTTCGCCTGGTCCGGCTTTTACAGTGTCGCGGCAAGCCGCGGGCATTGGCCCGGATTCAATCTGATCCTCGAATTCGGCATGCGAAGTTCCGTGCGCACCCACGCTCTCGGCATCGAAATTCCGAACCTTGAAGATCAAGCGCTGATCGAGCGCGGCGCTGGGCATTTCCAGGGCGGTTG
>JBGTNZ010000173.1:0-5813 GCA_041742805.1 Aestuariivirga sp. | reverse complement strand
TTTGGCGTGACGATGCCGGAACCGAATCCGTAATAGACCGAGTTGATGAAGGAAACCGCCAGCCGGTCCCGGTCCACCACCGTCAGATATATCGTATCCGATGGCGACAGCGCCGTCGCTACGTCGAGTGCCCGCTTCATGTCGATGAGAGAGGCCAGCCGTGCCGATGTCTTGAGATTGAGAAGCTCTTGCACCGGAACCTCGGAGAAATCAGGGTCGGCGATGTGCCGATTGCGCAACTCCCAGGCAAGCTTCATTGCTTCGATCTGGAGATGCATGCGTTCCGGGCTCGCCGGGTCATGGCGCTTCAGACCAAAGTGGCTCAGGATGTTGAGGGCAATAAGCGCCGTGAGACCCTGTCCGTTGGGCGGGATTTCCAGAATTTCGTGGCCAGCAAATGGCGTCGAAATCGGCTCAACCCAGGTGGATTTGTTCCTGGCGAAATCCTCCGGGGTGAGCAGCGAGCCCCGCTTCGCAAGGCAATTCACGATGTCCTCGGCGATCTCACCCGTGTAGAAGGCATCGCGGCCCTTCGCGGCAAGGATGCGCAAGGTTTTTGCAAGCGCCGGATAGGCCATCGTCTCGCCCACCTGTGGGGTTCTTCCGTCCTTCAGGCAATGGATGCGTGCACCTTCGTCCGCCGCGAGAATGGGCGTGTCTTCCAGCCAGTCGAAGGCAACGCGCGGCGTCACTGGCACGCCCTCCTCCGCCATGCGGATCGCTGGCGTCAGGCAATCGCCAAGTGTCATGGTGCCGTGCGCTTTAAGCAACGTATCCCAGGCGTCGATCGCTCCTGGAACCGTCACCGAATGCACGCTGTACGGTTCGATTTCGGTGAGGCCGGATGCTTTGAGCCAGTCCGTATCGGCGCGGAGCGCTGCCCGGCCTGAGCCATTGAGCCCCTGAACCGTGCCGCCGGGCATTCCGATCAGCGCGAAACAATCCCCACCTATCCCGGTCATCGCGGGTTCAACGACACAAAGCACGGCGGATGCCGTCACCGCCGCATCGACCGCGTTTCCGCCCGCCCGCAACACATCGATGGCAGACAGCGTAGCCAAGGGGGCCGAGGTTGCCGCCATGCCGTTTAGGCCATAGGCGGCGGAGCGGCCCGGTTTCTGGAAATTTCGCATGGCGATGTTCTACCGGAAAGGCGCTGGTCGAAAAAGCCGCCAATCATGTCGGTGGAGAAATCCTTTCACGCGAGGCCGCCCCTATGGTACGCGCCCAATGATGTTTCCGAGGGGAGCCTATTGATGACTGTGAAGAGCGATATTGAAATAGCGCGCGAAGCCAGGATGAAACCGATCATGGAGATCGGCAAGGGCCTGGGCATCCCGGAGAAGGATTTGATCCCCTATGGCCACACCAAGGCCAAGGTCAGCCTTGACTATATCAACGGGCTTTCGAAAAAACCGGACGGCAAGCTCATTCTCGTCACCGCCATCAATCCTACGCCTGCCGGCGAAGGCAAGACCACCACGACGGTGGGCTTGGGCGACGGGCTGAACCGCATCGGCAAAAAAGCGATGATTGCACTTCGCGAACCCTCGCTGGGGCCCTGTTTTGGAATGAAGGGCGGCGCCGCCGGTGGCGGCTATGCCCAGATCGTTCCGATGGAAGATATCAATCTACACTTCACCGGCGACTTCCACGCCATTACCTCGGCGCATAATCTGCTCTCGGCGATGATCGACAATCATATTTATTGGGGCAACGAGTTGGGGATCGACACGCGCCGCGTGGCGTGGCGGCGCGTGATGGACATGAACGACCGGGCGCTTCGCGAGATTGTCTGTTCCCTCGGCGGTGTCGCCAATGGTTATCCGCGCGAGGCCGGATTCGACATCACGGTCGCCTCGGAGATCATGGCGATCCTCTGCCTGTCGACATCGATTGCCGATCTAGAGCGGCGCATGGGCCAGATCGTGGTGGCAGCCAAGCGCGACAAGGGCCAGGTGCTGGCCAAGGATGTGAAGGCGCCGGGCGCCATGACGGTACTCCTCAAAGACGCCCTGATGCCCAATCTGGTGCAGACGCTCGAAAACAATCCGGCCTTCGTCCATGGCGGCCCCTTTGCCAATATCGCCCATGGCTGCAATTCGGTGATGGCGACGAAAACCGCTTTGAAGCTCGCTGATTATGTGGTGACGGAAGCAGGCTTCGGCGCCGATCTGGGCGCGGAGAAATTTTTCGACATCAAGTGCCGCAAGGCCGGACTCCACCCTACGGCGACCGTAATCGTGGCGACGGTCAGAGCCCTCAAGATGCACGGCGGCATCGCCAAGGAGGGACTCAAAACCGAGAACGTTGAAGCCCTCAAGAAGGGTCTCGCCAATCTGGGCCGCCACATCGAGAACATGAAAAAGTTCGGCGTGCCCATCGCCGTCGCCGTCAATCACTTCGTCACCGACACTGAAGCGGAGGTTGAAGCCATCCGTGACTATTGCCGAAGCCATGCCGTGGAGGCCTTCAAATGCACGCACTGGGCCGAGGGCGGCAAAGGTACGGAAGCCCTCGCGAGGCATGTGGCGGAACTCGCCGACAAGGCATCCGCCCAGTTCAAGCCCCTTTACAATGACGATCTCGGCCTGTGGGAGAAGATCCACACCATTGCCCGGGAAATCTACCGTGCCGACGACATCGTCGCGGATAAGGCGGTGCGCGACCAACTCAAGACCTATGAGACCCAAGGCTACGGTAAATTCCCGATCTGCATGGCCAAGACGCAGTATTCTTTTTCCACCGACCCCAACCTCAAGGGCGCGCCGGTGAACCATGTGGTGCCGATTCGCGAAGTCCGCCTCTCAGCCGGTGCCGAGTTCATCGTGGTGATCTGCGGCGACGTGATGACCATGCCGGGCCTCCCCAAAACCCCTTCCGCCGAAGTCATCGGTCTCGATGGTAGAGGCCAAATAGAGGGCCTATTCTAATTAGCTCGCCTGGCCCTCCCCCATGGACTTGCCCTAATTTTGTCATTGCCGGGCTTGTCCCGGCAACCCATCGTGCCATATTCCGAATACTCAATTTTTGCATGCATGGGTCGCCGGACTAAATCCGGCGATGACAGGTTTCTTAAATGATGGGAATTCGTCGGAAAGCGGTTTTTGCCGCCTTGATTTTAGTCGGCGCTGTGCTTTTCTCTTGGTGGCAGCTTGGTCCGTTCAACGGCCCCTCACGAGCCGTCGCCCAGGATCAACTGGAGTCACTACTCCGTGAGCGGATCAAGCTGCCGGATGGGTATCGGCTGGAAGTGTTCGCGCGCGATTTGGGCAATCCGCGCCTGATGCAGATCACCGGGAGCGGCGACATCATCGTTTCAGGTTATCGTGATGGAAACATCATGCTGGTTTCCGCGGATGGCAGCAGGGTAACCATCCTGCGTGAGGGCCTCAACGGTCCGCACGGCCTGATGCTGGAGGGGCAAAGGCTTTTCGTCGCGGAAGAACACCGTGTACTGAGTTATGATTTTGATGGAACGAAACTTTCCAACGAGCGCGTGGTCCCCACCGGCGTGCCCGGCGGTGGCGGGCACTCGTCTCGCACCTTGAAAAGGGGGCCCGATGGCTTTCTCTATCTTTCCGCAGGCTCGAGCTGCAACTCCTGTGTTGAGGATCATCCATGGCGCGCCGCCATCATCCGCTTCAAAGAGGGCTCTGAGGCTGAGCTTTTCGCCAAAGGCTTACGCAATACCGTGGGCTTCGATTGGCAGCCGCAAACCGGCGCATTGTTCGGCGTCGACAATGGACGGGATAACCTCGGCGACGACGTTCCCGATGATGAAGTGAACCGGATCGAACTGGGAAAGCACTATGGCTGGCCCTACGTGCACGGCTCCGGCGTGAAAGACCCCAGCCTGTTCGACGATTTGCCGGAAGGGGTCACACCGGTTCCACAAGTCCATGGCCTCGGCGCCCATGTGGCGGCGCTGTCGATTGTGTTCCTCAAACACCAATCGGATTCAGCGTTAAACGGTACGGCCTTGGTGGCTGAGCATGGCTCCTGGAACAGGTCCGAGAAATCGGGCTACCGGATCGTCCGGTTGCGCTTTGAGGGTGACAACATTCGGGAAGATGTTTTTCTCTCCGGTTGCGTGTTGGACGACGACGTGATCTGCCGGCCCGTCGACATAGTGGAGGCGCCCGACGGCAGCCTGTTCGTCAGCGACGATCATGCCGGCGTCATCTACCGGATCGTCAGGCGCTCCTCATTGTGAAATGCGGCAATGCGCCGCCACAACCCGGTTGCGAGTCCTTTTCCCCTGTGATACCTGACGGAACGCGTGCGCCCTCGTGCATGCGGAATTCCAATAAAAACAAGAGATTGAGCTTCAGGGATCGTGGCAACCACAGATCAGACGGTTTCGGGTGTTGAGGGGCGCTATGCCAACGCCCTGTTTCAGCTGGCAACCGAACAGAAATCGGTGGACAAAACCGGCGCTGAATTGGCCGCCTTCCAGGCCGCGATCGAAACGTCGCCGGAGCTGAAGCGTCTGGTGCGTTCGCCGATCTATTCCGCCGCCGACCAGATTTCCGCCATCGAAGCGATTAGCGCCCGGGCGGGTATCGGCGGCATGACGCTGAACTTTCTCAAACTGGTGGCCAAAAACCGCAGGCTCGCGGCGATCTCCGGCATCATCTCCACCTATGCCACGTTGCTCGCGACCTCCAGGGGTGAAGTGCAGGCCGAAGTCGCCTCCGCCGAAAAGCTCTCGGACAAGCACTTGAAGGACATCAAGGCGGCATTAAAGGCGTCCATCGGGCGCGATGTGCAGCTTGCCGCGAAGGTAGATAGCTCTCTCCTCGGCGGCCTCATCGTCAGGGTGGGATCGCGCATGCTCGACAATTCGCTGAAGACCAAGCTTCAGAACCTCAAGATCGCCATGAAGGGAACCGCCTGATGGATATTCGCGCCGCCGAAATTTCCACCATTCTCAAGAAACAGATCAAGGATTTCGGCCGCGAAGCCGAAGTGTCCGAGATCGGGCAGGTGCTGTCGGTGGGCGACGGCATCGCCCGGGTCTACGGCCTCGACAATGTGCAGGCGGGCGAGATGGTGGAATTCCCCGGCGGCGTCCGCGGCATGGCGCTGAACCTTGAAACCGACAATGTCGGCATCGTGATTTTCGGCAACGACCGCGACATCAAGGAAGGCGATACGGTGAAGCGCACCGGCGCCATCGTGGAGGTTCCAGTCGGCAAGGAATTGCTGGGCCGCGTCGTCGATCCCCTCGGCAATCCCATCGACGGCAAGGGCCCCATCACCGCCACCGAACGACGCCGCGTCGACGTGAAAGCGCCCGGCATCATTCCGAGAAAGTCCGTACACGAACCAATGTCCACGGGCCTCAAGGCCATCGACGCGCTGATCCCCATCGGCCGCGGCCAGCGCGAACTGGTGATTGGCGACCGCCAGACCGGCAAGACCGCCATCATTCTCGACACCATTCTCAATCAAAAGCCGATTCACGTGAACGGCCCGGAGAAGGAAAAGCTTTACTGCGTCTATGTTGCCTGCGGCCAAAAGCGCTCAACGGTGGCGCAATTCGTGAAAATCCTCGAGGACAATGGCGCGCTCGAATATTCGATCATCGTCGCCGCCACCGCCTCCGATCCAGCACCCCTGCAATATCTCGCACCTTTCGCGGGATGCACCATGGGCGAATATTTCCGCGACAATGGCATGCACGCACTGATCGCCTATGACGATCTCTCGAAACAGGCCGTGGCCTACCGCCAGATGTCGCTGCTGCTCCGCCGCCCGCCGGGCCGCGAGGCCTATCCCGGCGACGTGTTTTATTTGCACTCTCGCCT
>JBGTNZ010000172.1:0-6804 GCA_041742805.1 Aestuariivirga sp. | reverse complement strand
TGAACACCGTGGTGTTGTGCGCCTCGAAGGGTTTGAGGAAATCGAGCTTGATCGCCAGCCTCTCCGGCGATGTGGCCTCGATAATTTCCATGCGGCCCTGGCCTACTTTCTTGTTACCTTCCCACGCATAGATGGCGCCTTCACCGCTGGCAGCACCGCTATGGGTCCGGGTCATGGCCGGATCCATCTTCTCCCACGGCGACCACCGCGCCCATTGCTGGAAATCATTGAGAAGGGCAAAAATTTTCTCCGGCGGCGCTGCAATGTCCGCCTCGCGCCGGACCCGGAAGACATCCGGTTTCATGGCGGCAAGGCCGAGGACCGCCGCAATTGCAAGCAGGATGATGACAATAACGGTCGCAAGCATGGCGCGCTCCTCAAAAGGCTACCCATGGCAAAACCGTGCGCCCTGTCCACGGCGCTTTCGTGGCGATAACTTCAGCTCGTCTTCTGGGAGCTTGCCAGATAGACGGCAAGCTGATCCATGGTGCCGGTCCAGCCTTGCGTCATGCTGGCGTGGCCCTTGGCGAAGGTGGTGCGCTCTTCGTCGCTCGAATTGTGCGGCGACCATCTCACGGTGAATCGAGTCTTGCCGCCGGCGACCTCCTCGAACGTGAAGACCGATAGCATCTCCAAGGGCCAAGTCCTCATCATTGGATGATGAGTGGTCCCACCCTGCTCATCGGAAAAGGAATTGATCAGCACCACCCGCTCTGGTGCTACGATCTCGCGGTAGACAAACATCCCCCACATGGGGGCGCCGTCGGGCGCGCGCAGGCAATAATGGTAAATGCCGCCTGGGCGCAAATCCATCTCCGACTTCACAACCGTGAAGCCCTTGGGCCCCCACCAATGCTTCATGCGCTCGGGGTCGGTGAATGCTTTGAACACCAAGTCACGCGGCGCGTCGAAAACGCGGCTGATGATGAATTCCTGGCCCGCGGGTGCGTCGCTAGTTTTAGCTGTCATCGGGTTTTCCTTTCTGGATTTCCTTCAGATAAACATCGAGCCGGTCGAAGCGTTCATCCCAAAGCCGGCGATATTGCTCGATCCAAGTCGCCACCTCCTTCAAGGGTTGCGGCGCCAGTTTACAGGGCCGCCACTGGGCTTCGCGGCTACGCTCGATCAGGTGGGCGCGCTCCAGCACCTTGAGATGCTTCGATACGGCGGGCAGACTCATGGCGAAGGGCTGGGCCAGTTCCTTGACCGAACTTTCCCCCAAGGCCAGCCTCGCCAAAATTGCCCGCCTGGTCGGATCGGCAAGGGCCGATAGTGTTGAGCTAAGGTGATCCATTATAAACCATATGGTTATATAACCTGATGGTTTAATAAATGTCGACTACGGGTTAGTCAAGGGGGATTCGACTTTAAAAGGCTTCTAAGGCGGCCTATGTATTCCCGACACAGGAAATCGGAACATGTTCATCCAAACCGAAGCCACGCCAAACCCCGCAACGCTCAAATTCATCCCCGGAAAGCCGGTTTTGCCTGGGCTCACGCGGGATTACAGGTCCAGCGAGGAGGCGGCGGATTCGCCCCTCGCGCAGCGCCTGTTCGGCGTAAACAACGTCTCCGGCGTGTTCCTGGGACAGGATTTCATCACGGTTTCCAAGTCCGGTGGCGAGTGGCAGCATCTGAAGCCCGCCATCTTGGGCCTCATCATGGATCATTATCTTTCGGGCTCCCCGGTGTTGATCGGCGAGGGGGCCGGCGCTGAAACCAAGGGCGAGGAATTCTTCAACGAAGCCGACGGCGAGATCGTCTCCACCATCAAGCAGCTTTTGGAAACTCGCGTGCGTCCAGCAGTTGCCCAGGACGGCGGTGACATCACGTTCCACGGCTTCAAGGAGGGCGTTGTCTATCTCAACATGAAAGGTTCCTGCGCCGGCTGCCCCAGTTCCACAGCGACGTTGAAGCATGGCATTGAAAATTTGCTCCGGCATTTCGTGCCCGAAGTGAGCGAAGTCCGCCCCGTTTGACCGGGTGCGCGTGACGGCCTATCCCCGCGACCCATGAAACTATTGGTACTCGATACGGCTATGGCGGCCTGTTCCGTGGCCGTTCATCAACCTGGCGAGGTGCTGGCCAAGGCATTTGCCACCATGGAGCGCGGGCATGCCGAGGCGATCGCTCCCATGGTGCGCGACGTCATGGGAGAAGCGGGCATCCCGTTCTCCGGCCTCGACCGCATCGCGGTGACCGTGGGGCCCGGTACGTTCACCGGAGTCCGTATCGGGCTCGCGATGGCTCGCGGTCTGGGGCTCGCTCTCGGTATCCCGGTCATCGGCATCGACACGCTCTCCGCCATCGGCGCGAACGTGATCGAAACCGATACGCCCGTTCTCGTTGCTTCAGACGCACGCAGGCAGGAAATTTATGCGGCGCTGTTCGATGGCTCCGGCAAAATTCTACACCAACCCACGGTCATTTCCATCGAAGCCTGTTTGCAATTGCTGCCGGAAGGTCCCCTGCTCGTTCTCGGCACCGCTGCGGAAGCTGTCATCGCCGCAAGTGCCCGGCCTGATCTCATAAGGAGCTCCGCGGGTGATGTGCCAAACGCCGCTTATTTCGGCCGGACCGCGTTCAGCCTTCCGGTGACAGGCGGGATGCCGATACCCGTCTATTTGCGGGCACCCGACGCCAAACCGCACACGGCAATTGGCCTCCGCATCCGCCCGGCCGGAATAGCTGAGGCGGAAATCTTCGCTAACCTTCACGCTGAATGTTTCGACACTCCCTGGCGCGCCAAAGAATTTTCCCAGCTGCTGGCCATGCCAGGTGCGGCGGCGGCTCTTGCCGTTGAGGCGGATGAGCCCTTAGGGTTTATCCTCACCCGCTCGGCCGCAGACGAAGCCGAAATCATTACCCTTGGGATACGGCCCGGGGCGCAGCGCCGTGGTATCGCGAAGGTTCTGGTCAATCATCAGATTACAGAGCAATTTAAAAATGTTCGCGCCTGCTTCATCGAAGTGGGGATTTCCAATAGCGCGGCACGTGCTCTTTACGTCTCTTGCGGGTTTACCGAAGCCGGAACGCGTCGCGCTTATTATGAGCGCAGCAATGGCCCCCGCGAGGACGCCGTCATCATGCGGAAGGTCCTCGTCCCGTGAGACGCATCCGCGCGGCGCTCACCGCCGTCGCCTTCACGCTGGTGACGCTTCCCCTCATGCCATTGCAGCAGATCTTCGTTTGGACTTGGCCCGCCATGGCGCGCGCCTTTCCCATGCATTATCACCGCCTGGTGCTGCGGATTCTCGGAGTGCACCTGAAGATCGTGGGGCAACCTCCGAAACAGGGACCCATACTGATTGCCAGCAATCACGCGAGCTGGCTCGACATTCCCGTGCTGAGTGCGCTAACGCCCCTGTCGTTCATTGCCAAGCGCCAGGTCAATGGCTGGCCCTTTTTCGGCTCGCTGGCGAGGCTACAGCGCACCGTCTTCGTGGATCGCGAGCGCCGCCATGCCACCGGCAATTCCCGTAACGAAATTCAAGAGAGGCTGAGGGCGGGCGATACACTCGTGCTGTTTCCGGAGGGGACGTCGAGCGATGGGTCACGCGTGTTGCCCTTCAAGAGCGCCTTCTTTGGCGCTGCGGAACTTCCCGGCGTTTGGGTGCAACCGGTCACCATCGCCTACACCGGCCATCGCAACCTGCCGATGAACCGGAGGCTGCGGCCTTCCTATGCCTGGTATGGCGCCATGGATTTGCCGCCCCACCTCTGGGAGGCTCTGGCTTCGGGACCGCTCGATGTCACACTCATTTGCCACAAGCCCCTGTCAATCGGCCCGGGAATGGACCGCAAAGCCCTGGCCCGCCAAGCAGAACATCAAGTCCGCCAGGGCCTTGCTCACGCGCTTCACCATTCGGGCCAAATGGGCTAGACCCCAGAGCCCATGAAACCCCCGACCAAGACGGTCTTCGTCAAGACCTACGGCTGCCAGATGAATGTCTATGACAGCGAGCGCATGCGCGAGGTGCTCGAACCGCTGGGCTATGCCTCAACATCGGAACCCCAAGACGCCGATCTGGTCATCTTCAACACCTGCCACATCCGCGAAAAGGCGGTAGAGAAGGTTTACTCCGAACTGGGCAAGCTCAGGCGCATGAAACGCGAGCGGCGGGAATCCGGCAAAGAGATGCTGATCGCGGTGGCAGGCTGCGTGGCGCAGGCCGAGGGCACGGAAATCATCAGGCGGGAACCCGCCGTCGATCTCGTGTTCGGACCGCAAGCCTATCATCGCCTGCCGCAACTTCTATCCCGCCATGCGGCATCGGGCCGTGCAGTGATCGAGGCGGAATTCCCTGCGGAAGATAAATTCGCGGAGCTCGCCCCCCGCGGTCCGGGTAAGGGCGTCACGGCTTTCGTCACCGTGCAGGAGGGCTGCGACAAGTTCTGCACCTTCTGCGTCGTGCCCTATACGCGCGGCTCGGAATTTTCCCGTCCGGTGGCGCAGATCGAAATGGAAGCGCGCCGTCTGGCTGAGGCTGGCGTCCGCGAACTCACTCTGCTTGGCCAGAACGTAAACGCCTATCACGGCATCGACGCCGCCGGCGAGCCCACGACACTTGCGAGCCTTATCGCGAGGCTGTCAGCCATCGAGGGCATCGAGCGGCTTCGTTACATGACGAGCCACCCGCGCGACATGGACGATAATCTCATTGCCGCCCACGGTGAAAATCCAAAGCTCATGCCCTATCTGCATTTGCCTGTGCAGGCGGGCAGCGATACTATCCTGAAAGCCATGAATCGCGGCCATGATGGGAAGCACTATATCCGCCTCGTGGAGCGCATCAGGAAAGCCAGGCCCGATATCGCCATGTCCGGGGATTTCATCGTGGGCTTTCCGGGTGAGACGGACGCCGACTTCCGGGCCACTTTGGAGATCGTTCGGGAGGTCCGCTACGCCGGCGCTTTCTCCTTCAAATATTCACCGCGTCCTGGAACTCCCGCCGCCGCACGCGCCCAGGTGCCGGAGGACGTGAAACTCGCCAGGCTGCACGAATTGCAGGCGCTCATCCGCGCGCAGCAGACCGACTTCAACAGGGCCTGCCTCAACCGCACTTTACTGGTGCTGATTGAAAAACCAGGCCGCGATCAGGGCCAGCTTCTGGGCCGCTCACCCTACCTTCAACCCGTCCATCTGGCGGGCGAGGGCGCCCTTATAGGGAAGATTATCCATACCCATATAACAGGCCTTGGAACGAACAGCCTGGCGGGTCATTATAAGGAAGCGGCATGATTGATTCTGGAGAGCATATCCGTTGAATCCGCCTGTCACTGCGGCTAGGCCGGCCAGCGCCAAACACGGTGCGGCACCCGATGATACAGACATCCTCACCCTTACATTCGATGACAACCGGTCACTCTCCATGGTTTGCGGCGAGCATGATGAGCATCTGGCTCTCATCGAACACAAGCTTGCCGTCGACATCACGCCGCGCGGCAATCGCCTGGCGGTTAGGGGCGAAGCACAGGCGCGCGGTGCAACCCGCGAGGTGTTGACGTCCCTCTATGAACGGGCGCGGCGGGGCGCTGAAATCACCCGGGGCGAGATCGAGGGGGCAATCCGCATGCGCGAAACCGCGGGCGTCCAGGAGACCGGCAGTAGCGTGCGCACGAGGCGGAAGCTGGTGACGCCGCGCACGCCCATGCAAGGGCGCTATGTGGAAGCGATCCGTCGCAACGAACTTGTCCTTGGCATCGGGCCTGCCGGAACCGGCAAGACATATCTGGCGGTAGCCTGCGCAGCGGAAGCGCTGATGAACGGCGATGTGGATCGCCTTGTGTTATCGAGGCCCGCCGTGGAAGCCGGCGAACGGCTTGGCTTCTTGCCGGGCGACATGAAGGAGAAGGTCGATCCCTATCTCCGTCCCCTCTATGATGCGCTTTACGATGTGATGCCGGCGAGCCTCGTGGCCAAGGGCTTGGCCGAGAACCAGATCGAGATCGCGCCGCTCGCCTTCATGCGCGGCCGCACGCTGGCCTCGGCTTTCGTCATCCTCGATGAAGCGCAGAACACAACACCGCAACAGATGAAAATGTTTCTGACGCGCCTCGGTGAAGGCAGCCGCATGGTGGTGACGGGCGATCCAAGCCAGGTCGATCTCCCCGCCGGCATCACTTCAGGCCTGGCGGATGCCGTGGCGACGCTCAAGGGCGTCGAGGGCGTTGCAATCACCGCCTTCACAAATTCGGACATCGTGCGCCATCCGCTCGTGGGCCGCATCGTCGCCGCCTACGACAAGAAATTGGCCAAACCGAAAAAATGATCGTCTCCATCGCCGTCGAAGATTCCGGTTGGGAGCAAATCCCGGCCCTTAGGGAACTCATACAAAGAGCCGCCAACGCAACGATCGCAAGCGTGGGCGCAGCGCACCAAAATCTCCAGACAGAGTTCCTTCTTACCAATGATGCGGCAGTAGCCACACTCAATGCCAAATGGCGGGGACAGCCTCATGCCACCAACGTGCTGTCATTTCCGGCGAGAAACGCGCCTTCTCCGGAAGGGGAAGCGCGGCCCTTAGGCGACATCGTGCTGGCGTCCGGAGTCGTTACGCGCGAGGCTGGTGAGCAGGGCAAAACATTGCCGCATCACACCACACATCTTATTGTCCATGGGCTGCTGCATCTTCTGGGTTATGATCATGGAACGGATAAGGACGCAGCGCGGATGCAAAGCCTCGAGACGCAGATCGTGAAAGGACTCGGGTATCCCGATCCCTATGAGCGACAGTAACGGCAAACCTCCCGACGCACCGTCATCGGGACGAAAAAATTTCTGGCGTATGCTGAAGGCCCGTC
>JBGTNZ010000171.1:0-5062 GCA_041742805.1 Aestuariivirga sp. | reverse complement strand
GCCATGATCTGGCCCGCCCTTGCCATCTCGACGATGGTCCTTGGCCTTAACCTGCTGGCCGACGGCCTGCGCGAGATTTCATTGAGGGATTGAAGAATGGTCACGCCGGTTCTCGAATGCAAAGACCTCTCGATCTCCTACTACACGCGCGCCGGCGAAGTTCCCGCCGTCTACAATTTCGATCTGACCGTCAACCCTGGTGAAGCCGTCGGCATCGTGGGAGAATCGGGCTGTGGCAAATCCACGGTGGCGCTGGCCATCATGCAGTACATGGGCAAGAACGGCGCGATAACCGGCGGTGAAATCAAGTTTCTGGGCCGCGACATGCGCACCATGTCCGAGGAGGAACTCCGCAAGATCAGGGGCTCGCAGATCGCCATGGTCTATCAGGAGCCGATGGCTTCGCTCAATCCGGCCATGGTGATCCGCGACCAGTTGATCGAAGTGCCGATGATCCATGAGGGGATCGACGCGAAGGCGGCTGAAAAGCGCGCCATCGAACTGCTCGATGCCGTGCGCCTGCCGGACCCGCAGCGCATCCTCGGTTCCTATCCGCACCAGCTCTCGGGCGGCCAGCAGCAGCGCGCCGTGATCGCCATGGCCCTCTTGTCGAATCCGAAATTGCTTCTCCTCGACGAGCCGACCACGGCACTTGACGTCACCGTCGAGGCGGGCGTCGTCGAACTCATCAAGGACATTTCCAAGCGCTTCGGCACCTCGATGATCTACATCTCGCACAATCTCGGCCTCATCCTCGAGACCTGCAACCGCATTTGCGTCATGTATTCCGGCCAGTCGGTGGAACTGGGCACGGTGAACCAGGTCTTCGATCAAATGCGCCACCCCTATACGCGCGGGCTGTTTTCGTCGATCCCGCTGCCGGGCACCGACCGTTTCGCCACTCCGCTGGTGCCCATCCGGGGCCAGCTGCCGCTGCCGCGCGACCGGCCCACGGGCTGCACCTTCTCGCCCCGCTGCGATTTCTTTGTCGCCGGGCGTTGCGATAAGCCGATTCCGATGTTCGATATCAAGGGCGATCCCGGCCACGAAGCGCGCTGCGTGCGTTATGACGAGATCGACTGGGAGAAATACAAACCCAAAGGCATCCAGAGCGAGCCCATGCAGCCGGGCAAGGTCGTGCTCAAGGTTAAGGACTTCAAGAAATACTACGAGATCCGCGACAGTTCCATCGCGGCCCTGATCGCTGGCACGGGTTCGCGTTACGTGAAGGCCGCCGAGCGGCTCGACTTTGAGGCCCGCGAGGCCGAAACCGTCGCCATCGTCGGCGAATCAGGTTGCGGCAAGTCGACCTTCGCCAAGGTGCTGATGGGCCTTGAGACATCCACAGGCGGCGAAGTCCTGGTCAACGGTATCGATGTTGGCAAGCTGCCGGTGAAACAGCGGCCCGCCGGCATGATCTCAGGCCTGCAGATCGTCTTTCAGAATCCTTTTGAAACACTCAACCCCAGCCATTCCGTGGGCTCGCAGATCGGCCGGGTGTTGAAGAAATTCGGCATTGCCAAGACAGCCGATGAGGTCGAGCAGAAAACCTACGAACTTCTCGATGTCGTCAAACTGCCGCGCGAATTCGCACAACGCAAACCGCGCCAGCTTTCGGGCGGCCAGAAGCAGCGCATCGGCATCGCCCGCGCCTTCGGCGGCAACGCCACGGTGGTGGTGGCCGATGAGCCCGTGTCAGCCCTTGATGTGTCGGTGCAGGCGGCCGTCACCGGGTTGCTCACCGATATCCAGCGCAAGAAGCGCACCACCATGGTGTTCATCAGCCACGATCTATCCGTGGTGCGTTACTTGGCCGACCGTATCGTCGTCATGTATTTGGGCCGCATCATGGAGCAGGGCACCACCGACCAGGTGTTTGCGCCGCCCTATCATCCCTATACGGAGGCCCTCCTCTCGGCCGTGCCGATCGCCGATACCTCGATCACGTAGTAGCACATCATCTTGCGGGGCGAACTGCCTTCGCCCATGAACCCGCCGCCGGGCTGCCCGTTCCAGACCCGCTGTCACCGCAAGATCGGCCTCATCTGCGAGACCGAACTGCCGCCCGTCAAGGAGCTTGCCCCCGGCCATAAAATCATGTGCCACCTGCCGGACGCGGAGCTTCGCGAGATGGAGCCCGTGATCGTCATCACCAAGAAAAACATCGAGGTCTCCGATACAACCGAAATATTGCCCGGGGCCAGCGGCGGCGGCCCCCGCAAGCAGGCGGCGGCGAAAAAGCCGGCCATCCGCGAGGCCTTGGCCAAGACGCCTCAGCGTTGAGAGATCGCCGGGCGGTATTCGATCTCGCGCAACAACTTGCGCCGCATGGCCTCGGCGAAGGCCTCATAATCGGTGGCCGGGAGGGTGAAACTTCCGGGTCCGGCTTGCACGGCGTTCCGGTAATAGGACAGAAGCTCCGGGTCTTCGTTGGTAATGGCAAGTCCATTGACCGTGACACCGAGCTCATATGCCATGACGCGGGCTTGCGGCAGGAGCACGACAAACTCCCTGGCCGGCGTCTCGCGCCCGTCGCCGGAGACATCAACCACCCTGCGGCGTGCGTCGAAGCCGCTCGTACCAATGGCCCGGAGTGCTGCGGCAAGGCCTTCGCCAATGCCGGTGGCGCCGTTCTGGTGGCGCGGGAAGGTTTCGGCGATCCGGGCGAAATTTTCCGCGTCCTGGTCCGAAGCAAGCACAAACCAGTCTGACCGGTCCTTGGGAACCTGATGGTCCGCCCAGACCAAAAGCGTGACCGCGATGCGGCTCTCCGGGCCGGACTTGATGGCGCCTCGGACTTTCGGATCGCGAAATCCCGCGGCGATCCCGGCAAGCTGCAGGGCGAACTCGCCGTCATCCACGCTCCCCGAAGCATCGACCGCCAGCACAAGGGCCAGATCGACAGGCGGTCCGGCAGCCTGGGCGCCGGACAGGCCCACAACACAGCCGAGAACCGCAAATCGGAAGATGGCCGGTAAAATCATTTTGTCGCAGCCTAGCACCGGATCAAAAACCTGTTGCATGGATTTCTGCGGGTGATAGGCTCAATCCAGCTTGCGCTTAGGCTCTCCGGCCGGGGCGCGTTGGCTATCCTATCTCAAAAAATTCCAGGGAGGAATAATCTCAATGTCCGACAAAGAACACAAGCTGATCGGTTCGCTGAAGCAACAGCTTTCCGATAAGGTCATGGATCGCCGTGATTTCGTGCGCTACGCCACGCTGCTCGGCATGGCCGCCCCCACCGCCTACATGTGGGCCGGCAAGATCACCGGCGAGGATTTCGTGCCCCAAGCCCGCGCCCAGGATATGCCAAAGGGCGGCATCCTCAAGATCGCCATGCGCATTCCCAAGGTTGATAGTCCCCCCGTCTACCAGTGGGTCTACGACTCCAATATCACACGTCAAGTCTGCGGTTATCTGACCCGCACCGGCACCGACAATGTGACCCGCCCGCATCTGGCCGCGAAATGGGAAGCTTCCGAGGATCTCAAGACCTGGACGCTGACCATGGCGGACGCGACCTGGCGGAAGGGTGGGGCATTCACTGCCGAACATGCCGCCTGGAACATCAAGAATAACCTCGATGCGAAGATCGGCTCCTCTGTCATCGGCTTTATGAAGGGCTATATGCTCAAGGACGTCGATACCGGCACCAAGGACGACGCCGGCAAAGCGGTGATGACCACCGAGCTGTGGGATGCCAACGCCATCGAGGTGAAGGACGACAAGACTCTGGTGCTCAATCTCAAGGAACCCCAGGTTGCCGTTCCCGAGCATTTCTTCCACTATCCCTTCCTGATGCTCGACCCGGCCGAAAAGGGTGTTTTCGGCGTCGGCTCGAACGGCACCGAGTCCTTCGAACTGACCGAGCTTGAAGTCGGCCGCAAGGCAATCCTCAAGCGCGTCAAGGACAAGCCGGGATTTCTCGATGAAATCCACTTCATCGATCTCGGCGACAACGGTGCGGCGGTTGCCGCGGCCTTGGCTTCCAAGCAGGTCGACGGCCTCTACGAAGGCAACGTTGAACAACTCGATATCTACAATGGCATCGAGCATGTGACGGTCTACCAGGCTGTGACAGCCTCGACCGGCGTGGCGCGCATGCGCCTCGACCAGAAGCCCTTCGACAATCCAGCGGTTCGCAAGGCCGTGCGCCTTGCAACCGACCCGGAAAAGACCTTGCAGATCGCCCTCAAGGGTGTGGGCTCCGTCGCTGAACATCACCACGTCTGCCCGATCCATCCGGACTACAAGAAGCTCGATGCCATGAGTTACAACCCGGAGGAGGCGAAAAAGGTGCTTGCCGACGCCGGTTTCCCCGATGGCATCGACGTCGAGATCGTCTGCAAGCCCGACCCGACATGGGAACAGTCGGCGACGGAAGCGATGGTCGAGCAGTGGAAGGCCGCGGGCATCCGCGCCAAAATCAACGTTATGCCTTCCGCCAAGTACTGGGAAGTCTGGGACAAGGTGCCCTTCGGCTATACCGCATGGGCCCATCGTCCGCTCGGCTTCATGGTTCTTTCCCTTGCCTATCGCACCGGCGTGCCGTGGAATGAAAGCGCTTATTCGAACGCCAAGTTCGATGAATTGCTGGGTAAGGCCGAAGCCACGGTCGACATCGCCACGCGTACCGAAATCCTGGGCGAGCTCGAGAAGATCATGCAGGAGGACGGACCTATCTCCCAGCCCATGTGGCGGGGGATCCTTTCGGTCTTCGACAAGCGCGTGAAGGGCTTCAATCTCCACCCGACGCTCTACATCTTCGGCGAGGAGCTGGCCATCGAAGCGGCATAAGCTTTTCAAAGCGCATGATACCAGCCCCGGAAGAGCCGTTTCTTCCGGGGCTTTTCTTTGATGGTAGCACATGAAGATCGAAGCGATCCGAGCCACCCCGGTCAACATCCCGTTCCGCGCGCCCTATCGTTTCAGCTATGGCTCGATCGCCTCCCTGACCAAGACGGTCATCGAGCTCGTCACCAGCCAAGGCGTCATCGGCCTTGGCGAATGCGCCGATGGCAACCGTTCCGCCGATGTTATGAAAATGGGCGAACGCCTGAAA
>JBGTNZ010000170.1:0-4588 GCA_041742805.1 Aestuariivirga sp. | reverse complement strand
TCGTGGGCCAGGTGATGCTGGCGCGTGACCGGCTAGAGGAATGGCCGCATCAGATCGAAGCCAATCCAACGCCGCCGCCGGGCGGGCGTTATCTCACCAATGTCGTGCTCATGGGCATGGGCGAGCCGCTTTACAATTTTGATAATGTGAAGGCCGCCATGAATGTGATTTCTGACGGCGAGGGCATTTCGCTGTCAAAACGCCGCATCACGCTATCGACGTCAGGCGTCGTTCCGGAAATCGTCCGCGCCGGAGAAGAGATCGGCACCATGCTGGCCATTTCGCTCCATGGCACCACCGATGAGATTCGCAACAAGCTGGTGCCCCTCAACAAGAAATATCCGCTGAAGGATTTGCTCGACGCCTGCCGCAGCTATCCGGGCCTATCCAATGCGCGGCGCATTACATTCGAATATGTCATGCTGAAAGGCGTGAACGACAGTCTGGCCGATGCGAAAAGACTGGTGAAGCTGCTCGCAGGCATTCCGGCCAAGGTCAATCTCATCCCGTTCAATCCGTGGCCCGGCACGCCCTATGTATGCTCGGAGTGGGATACGATCGAAGTCTTCGCCGAAGTTCTCAACAAGGCGGGCTATGCCTCGCCGGTGCGCACCCCCCGCGGCCGCGATATCATGGCGGCTTGCGGGCAACTCAAAAGCGAGAGCCAGAAAATCCGGGCGAGTGAGCGGATGGCGGCCGCTCAGTAACTCGCCACCTGCACCACGGGAGCAACTACAACAGAGCTGGATATCTTGACGCTCGCCCCGGCGGGGGACAGGGACAGGATGGCGGAAATGATTAGGCCGATCAGGTAATGCATGGGGTCTTCTCCTCTCGATTTGGACCTTAAACCACAGGCATCCCCGATGAAGCCTGAACCTGGCATTCACCCAGGGTTCACTCTTGCGGCTAGGCGAGCCCGCGTGATAGGCCCCGCGGCAACACTCCCCCACCCGTCATTCCGGCGGAAGCCGGAATCCATGCCGATATGGACCCCGGCTTTCGCCGGGGTGACGAACAAGAGAACGCGGCCATGTCCACGAAGCAAACAGTAAAGAAAGTCGTCCTCGCCTACTCGGGCGGGCTCGATACATCCATCATCCTCAAATGGCTGCAAACCGAGTATGGCGCGGAGGTCGTCACCTTCACGGCGGACCTCGGCCAAGGCGGCGAACTCGAGCCTGCCCGCAAGAAGGCCGAGATGCTGGGCATCAAGGAAATTTTCGTCGAGGATTTACGCGAGGAATTCGTCCGCGATTTTGTCTTCCCGATGTTTCGCGCCAATGCGCTTTACGAAGGCGTGTATCTGCTTGGCACCGCCATCGCGCGGCCGCTCATCGCCAAGCGCCTGGTGGAGATTGCCAAAGAGACGGGTGCCGACGCCATCGCCCATGGCGCCACCGGCAAGGGCAATGATCAGGTGCGCTTCGAGCTCACAGCCGCTGCGCTGAACCCCGATATCAAGGTCATTGCGCCCTGGCGGGAATGGCAGTTCAAAAGCCGCACCGATTTGATCGCCTTTGCCGAAGCCCATCAAATTCAGATTTCGAAGGACAAGCGCGGTGAAGCGCCATTCTCCGTTGATGCCAATCTCCTGCACTCATCCTCAGAAGGCAAGGTGCTGGAAGACCCGTGGGTCGAAGCGCCCCCTTATGTCTATCAGCGCACCATCGCGCCCGAGGATGCGCCCGACCGGGCTACTTACATCGAAGTTGAATTCAGGAAAGGGGATCCGATCGCCGTGGACGGCAAGATGCTGTCGCCGGCCAAGCTGTTGACCGAACTTAACCGTCTGGGTCATGACAATGGCATCGGCCGCCTCGACCTCGTTGAGAACCGTTTCGTCGGCATGAAATCGCGCGGCATCTACGAAACACCGGGTGGCACCATCCTGTCGGTGGCCCACCGCGCCATCGAGTCCCTGACGCTTGACCGCGAGGCGGCGCACCTCAAGGACGGGTTCATGCCGCGTTACGCGGAACTGATCTATTACGGCTTCTGGTTTTCGCCAGAGCGCGAGATGCTGCAGGCGATGATCGACAAATCGCAGGAGCATGTGGAGGGCACGGTGCGGCTCAAGCTCTATAAGGGCAATGTCGTCGTGGTTGGCCGCAAATCGCCGAAGTCGCTCTATTCCGACGCGCTCGTCACCTTCGAGGATGACCGCGGCGCCTATGACCAGAAGGATGCGGCCGGTTTTATCCGCCTCAACGCGCTGAGGCTGCGAACATTGGCGGCGAGAAAACGCCAGCTCTAGTCCTGGATGCGCGTCGTCAGTGTTCCGTCCACCACGAGATTAATGCCAGCGATAAAGCTCGCGGCGCCACTTGCCAAAAACACGACGGCATTGGCGATCTCCTCGGGGGTAGCCATGCGGCCCATGGGATTTTCTGCGAGATCGATCTTGAAGCGCTCGGGATTTTCCACTTCAACTTTGTGCCAGTAGCCGCCTTTAAAATAGGTGGTGCCGGGTGAAACGATGTTGGCGCGGATGCCTTTTGGCGCCACATGGCGCGCCAAGGATTTCATGTAGAAAAACAGCGCCGCCTTCACCGTGCCATAGGAGACGCCGCCATAGCCATAATCCTCGGAACCCGACACGGAAGAAATCGCGATGATCGAGGCGCTAGGGCTTCGTTCAAGGTAAGGCAGCGCCGCTGCCGCGAGCGTTACGGTGTGCAGCAGATCGACTTCAAAGGCGCGGCGGAATTCTTCCTCAGCCGAACCATCGGCAAAGGCGCTGGCGTTGGCCACGACAATGTCGAGCCCGCCGAATTCGGCGGCGATCTCCTTGACCCAGGCCTTCAACGCCGCAGTATCGCCGACATCCAGGGCGCGCCCCGTCGCGCGAATTTTTTCCGCTTTCAGCGCCTCGACGGTGGTTCCGACATCCGCCGCACCACGGGCACAAATCGCCACGTCCACGCCTTCCGCCGCCAATCCAAACGCAATCGCCCGGCCAATGCCCCGCCAATGCCCCGCGTTCCTCCCGTCACCAGCGCGCGTTTGCCTTTCAGGTTCAAATCCATTTCACACCACCTTGATCGCCGCCGGGTCCCAATCCTTGGGCTCTGGATATTGCGGGTTCATTTCCTCAAGCGTCTCCCGCACAATGCGGGCGATGGCGGCATTGCGCGCCCATTTGCGGTCGGCGGGAATCACGTGCCACGGCGCATGCGGCGTCGAACAGCGCGTGAGCGCGGTTTCATAGGTCGCCATGTAGTCATCCCATATGGCCCGGTCGGCAAGGTCGGCGGGATTGAACTTCCAGCGCTTCTCCGGGTCGGCTATGCGCGCGCGAAAGCGCTCGGCTTGTTCTTCCTTGGAAATATGCAGCATAAATTTGAGGATGCGAGTCCCATTCTGACTGAGCAGCTTCTCGAATTGATTTATCTCTTCATAACGGCGTTCAATTGCCTCGGGACTGGCGAGCTTTTTAACTTTCACCACCAGCACATCTTCATAATGAGACCGATTGAAAATGCCGAGGAGACCGTGTTGCGGGCAAGCCTTGTGGATACGCCAAAGGTAGTCATGGGACAGTTCCTCAATGCTCGGCGCCCTGAAGGAGCTGACGACGACGCCGAGGGGACCGCTTGTGTTGAACACCGCGCGGATCGTGCCATCCTTGCCGGAGGTATCGATACCTTGCAGCACCACCAGAAGCGCGCGTTTTCCCTCGGCATAGAGACGGTCCTGCAGGGCGTCGATGGCGGCTGCATCTTCCTTCATCTGGGCCTTGGCGTTTTTCTTGTCGCCAAGGCTCCGATGATCGCGCGGATCGCACTTGGCCAGCCGGAATGTCTTGCCTGGCGCTGCGATGAATTGCGCCGCGAAAGCTGCCGTCTTGTTTGCCACAAGTCACCTCATTTTGCGGCTATCAGCGTGACCCAGGCACCCCTTGATTGCAAGGGATCATCAGCCTATCCCCAAACCGGCAAGCGATATCAGGGGAATTTCCAAGACCGTGACCATGTCCAACAAGGCGCAGCTGGCCGCCGCCGCCTTTCGCCTCCCGGCTTTGGATCAGGATTTTCTTCTCGGCGACTCGACGCGGGGCATCAGATTTCAACTGGAATTCCAGAAGGCCGAGGAACATTTGCGGGCTTGGGGCGTCGCCTCGACGGTCGTGGTGTTCGGCTCCGCCCGCATCAATGAAGGCGATGGGTCGGGATGGTATGAGGCAGCGCGCCATTTCGCCCGCATCTGCTCGGAGAAGGGCGGGGCCAAGCTCGAACTCAAGGCTCCGCGTTATAATGTCATCGCCACGGGCGGCGGGCCCGGCATCATGGAGGCGGCCAATCGTGGTGCCCATGATGCGGGCGCTCCATCGGTGGGCTTCAATATCACGCTCCCGGTGGAGCAGCAGCCCAACGCCTATTCGACGCCCGACCTCACCTTCCAGTTTCACTATTTCGCCATGCGCAAGATGCACTTCGCCATGCGGGCGGCTGCGCTCGTCGTGTTTCCCGGCGGCTTCGGCACCATGGACGAACTGTTCGAGATTCTAACGCTCCGCCAGACCCACAAGATGGAAGCCGATCTGCCGGTGCTGCTCTACGATTCGAAGTACTGGAAGACCGCGGTG
>JBGTNZ010000169.1:0-3615 GCA_041742805.1 Aestuariivirga sp. | reverse complement strand
TTTGATAAGGATGTTAAGATGCTCTCTTGTTGTGCTGGGTGAGTTGGGGCGGTTCGCGCGGCTGCCACTACACCTATCGGGCCTGTTGTTCAGCGAGTGATGCTTGCTTCGCCAATCCGACATACGACAAGGCAAGCACGGCCCCAAAGGCAATATGGCTCAGTATGCTTATCCAGTTTCGCGCCATGGCGAACCATGGAAACAGTGCTGCTGCGATTGGGTAGAAGTTGATCAGGTAGAGCGCGAGGCCGAACGCGCCGCCCGCCAAAATCGCGACGCCGCGGCTCATCAGCCACCGCGAGGCGATCCAGGCGAAGATTAAAGCATAGATGAACGCCAGCACGAAATGCACGGCCATTGCCGCCAGCACGACCGGGAGATCGAATGTGGCTGGCGGCGGCAGGACATCCTGGCCCAGGACTATGGCCGCGATCATCCGTGGCGGCGCCCAAGGGCTCTCGCCTTGGACGACGGCCACCAGCACCATCTCCATGATCAGTAACACGGCCCCGGCTATCAAACTGGCCCACAGGGCAGCTTTCCAATCCAATGCAAGCGCCATTGGAGTAGTATTTGATTGGGCCATGGCGATCCTTCCTAGCTAGTTGGTGTGGCGGCGGCTTCGCCCTCTTCGGCTGGCTTCCCGTGCGCCGCCCGCGCAGTGGACAGTTTCCGCTTCCGATTTCACATATCCGCGGGCTCATCCGTGTTGGTTATGTCCTTTGCCGCAACCTCGAAGACGAAGCCCTGGGTATATTCCGGCTTCTCGCCCGCCATCAACGCCTTGATCGTGTCGGCATAGAAGACGCGGGCCTCTTTCCAGCTGCGTTTGCCCTTGACGATATCGTTGGCGAGATTGATGGCGAGGAAGTTGGCTTCTTCCTTGTCGCAACGCGCCGAGATTTCGCCCTTGGTGCGCTCCACGATGACGCTCCCGTCATAGGCGGCGAGATCGTCGAAGAAATCGATCGGCACGTCATAGTCGATGACCTGCTCCATCACGTCGGGGTGGGGCATCGGGAAATTGTGATCGACCGCTTCCTTGGAAACGGCCGTGTGCTTCCACGGGCCGGTCTTGTGCCAAACGAGCGTGGTCTCGGTGACCTCGGCGGGCGGACCATATTTGTCCATCATCTGCTTTGCCGCCTTTTGCGACGCTTCATGCCAGCCGCTCAGATCGGGCATTTTCTGCTCCGCTGCCGCAACGCTTGAATAGACAACAGCCGTGGCTAAAGCCAGGGCTGACAAACTGTGTAATATCTTCATCTTAAACTCCTTGGTGTTCGTTGGCGAGCTAGCGCCCATTCAACACCCGGCATTGGGGATGGTTGCCGTTAATTCCGCCATTACACGGATAGTTTACTCCGGCGGAGAAAGCAGGCATTCCGGACGGCGACATCACCGCTGCGGCTTGAACCTCAGTTCGCCCGCTTCGGTTTCGATCGGCACATCCGGGTGGAAGGCGAAGAGGACAAAGGCGAAGGTAACGTCGTGGACGAGTTCTCCGCCGGTGGCCGCATCGCGCGCTTCCACGGCGCCGACCTCGCGGCCCTTACTGATCGCCGCCGTATCGAGGGCAGAGGCAACACCGGCACGCCAGGATATGACGACGCCATCGGCGCGTATCGAGCCCTGTTTCCGAAGGTGCGACAGCGACACCGCCTTCATGACCGGCGCCCGGTCGCCCTCGATCCTGCGCACGATGACCACCCTCGCCATCGGATCAATGCCCTCCGGCAGGTCGCCCTTGAACAGAGGATAGGGTTCGCTGCGCAAGTCATAGCCGGCATAGGGATTGCTGCCGTAGGGCCGCAGCGAGGCAACGGCCGGAATCAGCACCTCGGCTTGCGGATCGGCTTCCTTCGCTTCTTTCCAGCCGACCACCCGCGAGGGGATCATGGCGAGATGGCGGCCGGTTTGCCGGCCGACGATGGCCTCGCCGGTGAACTGCTGCCACCAGCTTTCTGTCTGGCGGTCGTACATGACGAGGTCTGATTTTCGCAACAGTCCCGTCGTGCCGAAGTCGAGCACCTCGCCGTCCAGCCGTCGGTCGAACACCACCGAGGCATTGCACAACGGGCAATAGGTCACTGCGACGGGAAGGCCGGCGATGGTGTCGTTGACGATCTCGTGCCACGTCATGATGCGCAATGGGTAGAAGCGAACGATACCCGCCACCTCCAGCCGGATTACCGGTTCGCGGTCGTCGAGCGTGTTAATCGTTTGCGTGGGGTTGAATGTGGGGTTATCGATCGGCGGGATGCCGTCGCGCGTCGGGCCGCCGGAAAGGATCTCGTCGAGTGGCACCGTGGTGCGGGAAAAATCGGTGCGCCAGCCCTCGGTGCGCCATGTCGCGATATCGGCAGATGAAGATTGCAGTGTGGCAAACACGGCGAGCGTCAGCGCGACGGCGATAAGGGTTAGCCTTTTGACGGCGGATCTTGCCATGGCAATCCTCCGGCAGTCTTCCCCCCGATCAAGTGATCGAGCGAAACCCGCCCTGGCCCCCACGCCATGATGCCGAGAGCCATGGCAGCCCAAGTCAAATGCAGCGGCCAACCGCTTGGCACGGTGAGCTGTACGACGAGTGTCATTACCAGAAGCCCAAACGCGCTCAGGCGTGTCGCCAGACCGAGAACAAGCAGAATGGGTAACAGGATTTCCGCTGAACCTGCGGCGAACGCCGTGACGGCCGGCGCGGGAAAGGAATAGGGGCCGCCAGGCAGATGCAATTTGAATTCCGTGCTGAAAAGCAGCACGGCGGTATCGTTCAGTTGCAGAAAACCATCCCATTTGCGGATGCCAGACCGCCAGAACGGGACCGTGAGTCCTAAGCGCAAGACGAGCTGCGTGAAAGAAGGCTGGGCAATTGCGCGGACGACGGCATTTGCACGTTCAACGAGCGCGCCCATTCCTTGCGATTTGCGGGCATCGGAGGAATGATATCCATGGGTCATTGTCATCAATCTTCCCGATTTACCGCGGTGAAGGTGCCCGCCTCAATCATTCCAGCTATGTTGGCGGTAAGATCAAATTCCGAACTTTCTGTGAGCGCCGCCGCGACGGCAACGCCCAGTGGTTCGCCAGCGATGAGACAAGTCAGAAAAACGGCTCCACCGGGCGGCAGCCGCCGGACCATGACCTCCAGGCCGGGTCTGGTCACCAGCCCATCCTCCGACTCGCTTGCCTTGATTGGGGCAACGGGACCATCGATCCGGTTGGCTGCGAAAATGGTAACTGCTGGAAAGCGTGAGCGCACGATCTTCGCCGCAGGATGAGGCGTCAGAACGGTATGCGGCAGTTGCTCCGGAGGGATTGAAGCCAAAGCCTGAGGCGTCAGCGGTTCCGCGTCGGCGGCGTGATAGGCGTCAAGCCAGGCGCGCTCGATCCGCGCCACATCAGCGAGCCAAGGCATTGACTGGGCATATTCGTAGCGCTCAATAAAATCGGGAAAGTCGCAGCCGTATTCGAACAGAAGCGGCGACGTTGGCGGTGTGGCGCGCACATGAAACCTTGCCATCGCGCGGAAGAAATCCACGCCGGTTATACGCATCGTCGCGGGAAACGCCGCCGCCAGCGCAGTGATGAGACTGACGGTGACGTTGTTGCGATAGA
>JBGTNZ010000168.1:0-4546 GCA_041742805.1 Aestuariivirga sp. | reverse complement strand
GATCGCCGTCGAGAACCGCCAGCTTTCCGTCACCTTTCTCGACTACAGCTGCTCGGGTGCGGGCATCGACGATGGAATTCTCGGCGGCCAGCATTATGTCGGGCGCGAGGCCGCCACCGATTTAGCGTCCAAGTCCACCTCCCGCCCGCACTCCGGCGGAGCTAAGGACGCGCAGATCTACCGCTTGCTGCGTGAACTGTGTATCGAAAAACCCGAGGAAGAAAGCGATCTCTGGACCTGCCCCGGCAACAAGTTCCGCCGCAACTTGGATTTCGTTTTCCTGTCGGTCGGCGGCAACGACATCGGCTTTTCCAGCGTCATTGCCTGGGCCAGCCTGAGGGGTGGCGTTTCCTCAACGATTGCCGAGTTCTTCGGCGCTACGGTTTCCGCCGAAGAATTTGTGACCCGGATGCGCGACCTCTTGCCCGATGCTTATGGAAGGCTCGCCAAGGCCCTTGAGACCGCGCTCCCCCTGTACTCCGCCGCCGACAGCGTGTTCGACCCCTCGCGCGTTATCCTCACCGCCTATCCCGATCTGGTCACCAATGAGCGGGGCGGCCTGTGCGAAGCCTATGATGGAGGCGAGGGTGCCGAGGATCGCTTTCCCGCCAACCAATCACTCGACATGTTTTCCTCCTGGCTGGTGGCGAGTCAGGATCGCTTGATTGCGGTCCGCGAGCAGTTTTCCAAATTGTTTATCCGCATGCGCGAGCTCGCCGAAGATCACGGCTGGACTTTCGCGGGCCACGCCTATGCCGACAAGATGTTTGAAGGTCACGGATTCTGCGCGCGCAATCCCGAGCGTGCCGGCGATCCCGCCGAAGTTCTCATCATCCCGTGCTGGGGCAAAGCCGAACGCGACACCGCCACCTGCGAGTCGAGCTGGTCCGGCAAGGAGCGCGACTGGCGGCCTTACAATCCCGCGACCCAAAACTACCCATATGCATCGCGCCAGCGCTGGGTCCGCAGCTTCAACGACGCCTACCTGGTGATCAACCAGAAGGTGATCGACCGCTCCGGTAAAATCGACGAAAAAATCTCCGAGGCTGTATTTTCCGAAACAACCGGCGCGCTCCACCCCACCGCCGAAGGCCACGCCGCCATGGCCGACGCGCTGCTGCTGAGTGTTCGTCCGATGATCCAGGAGATGATCGACGGGCGGTAATGCGGAAATGGGTGAATTCAACGGATAGCACAAAAACTCACCACCCGGGCAAGTTGTGATTAGCCCTGAAATCCGGTATTTGGATGATCCCGGGTTCTTGCGTCACCTGAGACGGCGCGGCACGGCAATCACGGTTAGTGCTCAGTGGGAGGTTTGAATGAAAACGAAATTATTATCGGCAGCGTTGATTCTTGGGGTCTTTTCCGTGGTCGCATTGGCTGCGGACCCCGTTACCGTCGTATCCTGGGGCGGGGCGTATCAGGACAGTGTCCGCAAGGCGTTTTTTGAGCCCTTCATGAAGGAAACAGGCGGCAAGATCGTGGAAGAGGAGTTCAACTGCGAAATCGCCAAGGTTCGCGCCATGGTCGAGTCCAACAATGTCACCTGGGACGTCGTCGAAAACGACTCATTCACCACCATGTCCTCTTGCGCGGAAGGCATTGTGGAAAAAATCGATTGGGACAAGCTCGGATTGAAGCGCGACGATTTTATCAGCGCCGATGCGAGCGAATGCGTGGTGCCGAGCATCCTTTATGCGACCGTGCTCGCCTATGACACGACGAAGGTGAAGGAGCCGCCGACCTCGATCAAGGCTTTCTTCGATTTGGAAAAATATCCAGGCAAGAGGGGCTTGGAGAAGCGGCCGTTTGTAAATCTGGAATGGGCCCTGATCGCCGATGGCGTGGATGTCAAGGATGTCTATGACGTGCTGTCGACGCCCGAAGGCGTGGATCGCGCTTTCGCCAAGCTCGATACAATTAAAGAGCATGTCGTTTGGTGGGAAGCCGGTGCTCAGCCGCCGCAACTGCTGGCCGACGGCCAGGTGATCCTGACCTCGGCATGGAATGGCCGTATTTACAACGCTGCCAAGAAGGACAAGAAGCCCTTCGCGGTGCTCTGGGATCACCAGGCGCTGGATTGGCAGGGCTGGAACGTCGTCAAGGGCGCGAAAAATCGCGATGAGGCTTACAAATTCATCGCCTTTGCAGGCCGCGCCGACCGGCAGGCCGACCAGACCAATTACATTTCCTATGGTCCGGGCAATAAGGAAGCCATCGCCAACACCAATCCCGAGATATTGCCCGATCTGCCGACCAATCCAGAAAACATGAAGACCGCGTTCATCGCCAATGCTAAATTCTGGGCAGACAACATGGACGCGTTGCGTGAGCGCTTCAACGTCTGGGTGGCGCAGTAACACTTGATTGCCGCGGGGGTTAAGAACCCCCCGCGGTTTTTTTGCACCGGTTGGCGGCAATGGCCCAGGCACTCACACTCGGTCCCGGCTTGCGAAAGCAATTTGCCGCCGCGGAGCGCGGCGGACATTTCCGCGCCCTGTTGCTGATCTTTCCCCTCCTGCTCTTTGTAATCCTGACATTTGCCGCACCCGTTGTGCTTCTCCTGACGCGCGCGGTTTATGACCCGAGCATTGCCAACACGCTTCCAGCAACCGTAGAGGCACTGCGAAATTGGGATGGCCGGGATACGCCCCATGAAGCCGCCTATGCGGCGCTGGTCCAGGATTTCAAGAAAGTAGCGGCCGACAATACCGCCGCCTTCGTGGGCAAACGGCTGAACTACGAAATTTCAGGCGTGCGCAGCAAGGTCATATCCAGCGTGGCGAAAGCCCAGGAAATGACTGCGCCGCCTTACAAGGAGCAGCTTGTCGCCGCCGACAAGATTTGGGGCGACCGGCTGATCTGGGCCAAGATCAAGCAATCCGGAGAGCCTTTCACCGATTTCTATTTGCTCCAGTCTCTCGATCTCCAGCGCAATGTTGACGGCGATGTCACGCCAGTGGCGAAAACCCAGGCGGTTTATGTCACCGTCCTCCTGCGGACATTTTACATCAGCGCGCTGGTGACGCTCATCACCCTGGCCCTTGCCTATCCGGTGGCGTTCATGCTGGCCCATGCGCCGCCGCGCCTGGCGAATATTTTGCTGATTTTTATTCTCGTGCCGTTCTGGACCTCGCTGCTGGTTCGCACCACGGCGTGGTTCGTGTTGTTGCAGGACAATGGCCCCATCAATGATCTCATCCAGGCGCTCCATCTCGCCGATGCTCCGCTCAGGCTGATTTTCAGCCGTTTCGGCACGGTGACCGCAATGGTTCATATCCAATTGCCGTTCACGCTATTGCCGATTTACGGTGTGATGAAGGGCATATCGCCCTCCTATATGCGTGCGGCGCGCTCTCTCGGCGGCGGCCCCTTCTATTCGTTCTTCCGTGTTTATCTACCTCTCACCTTGCCGGGTATCGGCGCGGGGTGCCTGCTCACCTTCATCCTCTCTCTGGGCTACTACATCACCCCGGCCCTTGTCGGGGGCGCGGCCGACCAGATGGTAAGTGGTGTCATCGCTTCGGCCCTGAACAAGGAGAATAATTGGGGCAAGGCAAGCGCGCTCAGCGCCATCCTGCTTCTGGCGACGATGGTCTTGTTTTTCATCTACAACCGCCTTGTCGGCATCGACAAGGTGAAATTGGGCTGAACGGATGCTTAAACCCGCACCCTATGCCATGCCGGTCGAACGGGCGCTGTTTTACGGAGGCTGGGCGTTCACGACGCTTGTGCTGTTGTTCCTGATCGCGCCCATTTTGGCCGTTATTCCGCTCTCCTTCAATGCCGAGCCCTATTTCAGCTATCCGATGCCGGGCCTCTCGCTGCAATGGTATCGCGACTTCTTCGGCAATGATCGCTGGACGGGAGCGCTGTTGCTGAGCGTGAAGCTCGCGGTAACCGTCACGATTTTTTCAACCGTGCTCGGCACCATGGCGGCCCTTGGCCTGGCGCGAACGCAATTGCCGTTGCGCTCAGTCATCCTTGGGGTGCTGCTGCTGCCGATGATCGTTCCGGTGATTATTGTGGCGGTTGCCGTCTTCATGTCCTTCGGATACTTCGGATTGATTGGAACTTTCGCCGGCCTCGCACTGGCTCATATCGCGCTTGCCACGCCCTTCGTCGTGATCACCGTGACATCGACCCTCACCAGTTTCGACTGGACGCTGCAACGCGCCGCCCAGGGCCTTGGCGCCAAGCCCTGGTTCACATTCCGGAAAATTATCCTGCCGCTCATCCTTCCAGGCGTAGTCACCGGCGCGATCTTTGCGTTTGTGACATCGTTTGATGAGGTCGTCGTGGCGCTGTTCCTGGCGAGCGCCGACCAGCGGACACTGCCAAAGCAGATGTTCAGCGGCATCCGCGAAATGATCAGCCCCACGATCACGGCGGCGGCCACCGTTCAGGTGGTGTTCTCGGTCTGCCTTCTGATCGGCGCGGAATTGCTGCGGCGGCGCTCCGACAGGCTTCGCGGCCTTACCGCGACCTGAAACGATCAGGTATCGTCAAGTGCCCGGCAATCTTCAGCCGCCCATCCTATTTT